>JBAXDX010000016.1:0-42348 GCA_037140715.1 Ignavibacteria bacterium | reverse complement strand
AGAGCAGCTGATTTGTAATCAGCAGGTTGCGGGTTCGAGTCCCATCACCAGCTCTAAAAAAGCCCCAAATCAATTAAATGGTCTGGGGCTTTTACTGTTTAAAATAATTTCCTGTTTTATTTTATATAAGGTTTTGAATAATAAATATTTTATGTAAATTGTAATTACAACAAACATAATTAATAATCCGGTCGAAGAATCTTTATCAGGATAATTTATTGTGCTAATGTTAAATATAATTACGGTTTTTCCGACAATACAATTAAACAAAAATCAGAGCGTTTTTTTATTATTTCTCTGAAAGAGCAGGCAGAGTTTTATGAGTAAGTTAGATAATTATATATTGATACGTGATTTTATGCTGGCCCACGCAGAATCAAATGAGGACGGGCTACATGAAAATTCCAGCAGTTTAATTAAAATCTGTAACGCGGCTATCGCATGTTACAGACTGACTGGCGGCCTCGGTGACTTAGCCGGAGCAATTAAGTACATCATCGAAATGCTTAAAAATGAGGGCGACTCCAATCCATAGTCCTCTGTATGTTTCCGTGCTAAATTAATTTCTTGTCCGGATACATCCCTCTGCATGAACAGAGTTCTCTTAATCATAATCAATTCTGATTTAGAATATCTATATCAAAAATAATATCAGAGAAAGTAGTTATTTAAAAATACAGTATCTATGTCTGGCTGTTATTATATATATTCTAAAATATATGTTAAATTACTCTGCAGGAGTTCAAAAATAATAACAGTCTGATTTATTGTGGCAATATACCTGATGTCTTATCAGACAAAACAGAAGATGAACCAATTAATCTTATCGTTGTTCACCCGCCCCGTAATATCGGAAAATGTTTTAATGGAGTAAAAAATAAATATGACCCCGATGACGTTTATCTAAAATGGCGTTATTCTGATAAAATGCTTGGTAATGCCCGGTATTTTGTGAGAGTACAATATGAAATGAACCGGTACCGACCCGCCCCACACAAAAATCTTATTGCATCGCTAAAAAGAAAAGGGTAAATGATAAAACTGCTTAGCCAAATCAAAATATTTTCTGCCCTGCTGTTACTGTCTGCTCCATTATATGCTCAGGTAATTGAAAAAATAACTGTTTCAGGAGCAGATAACTTTTCTCCGGATGAGTATATTACATGGAGCGGGATAAATACCGGAGCAAAATTATTCCATGCAATACTTGATTCTGTAAAACAGCGAATCTCTGACAAACTACAAGAAAGGGGTTACTATCACAGCACTCTTTCAGGTAATACAGATACTTCTTCAGATAAAAAATCTGCCGTCCTGTTTATTCATGTAAATCAGGGCACGCCAACGCTTGTCCGAAATGTTTACTGCAACGGAATAAGCCGGGCAGATTCTCCTGCCATACAAAGTATATTTAATTATAGCACTAATCAAATCCTTACAAAAACAGAAATTGAAAATAATGTCAATAAGGTGATTGACTATCTTGAAGATAAAGGACAGCCTTTTGCCGGCGTAAGCATAAGCTCAGTTAATTTTATGACGGACAGTTTAACTAAATCTTATCTTGCAGATATCTGCCTGAAAACAGATTATGGCAAACTCAGCAGAATTGATAAAATTGAAATAAAAGGAAATGTCAAAACAAGGGATTTTGTAATCCTTCGCGAGGCAGATATCCACAGAGGCGGGCTTTATTCACAAAAAATAATCAATGAAATCCCAAAAAAACTAAACCGCCTCCGCTTTTTTGAACCGGTCGGACCGCCATCTTATTATTTTAATTCACGGGATGAGGGGATTTTATCCATTCAGGTTAAGGAAAAAGAAACAAACAACTTTGACGGAATCATTGGCTATCTGCCCGCCAGTGGAACAGATAAAAAAGGATATTTAACAGGGCTTGTCAATATTACTCTGAGGAATATGTTTGGCTCAGGGCGTGCAGTTGCAATCCGCTGGCAGCAAGCAGACAAAAACTCTCAGGAACTGGAAATTAAATATCTTGAACCGTGGGTCTTAGGTTATCCGTTTAATATAAACTTTGGCTTTTTTCAGCAAAAACAGGATACTGTATATGTGCGCGGCAGGCTTGACGGCGCCATTGAGTTCCTTGCATCCGGCAATATCTCCGCAACTCTTATATTTTCATCTGAATCGATTGTCCCAACGGTTAATACCGTTCCGCGCTTTACAGTTTTTAATTCTACAATAATTACAACGGGAGTTAATCTCAAAATTGACTCACGCGATGATATCTATGCACCGCATGAAGGGGTGTATCTGCTTAACACATACCAGTTCAGCAAAAAAAAAATCAACGGACCTGCCGAATATATTACTCCTGCAACAAACCTTAGCAATACTTTCCAGCGCTTTGCCCTTGATTTTATTGTCTATAAGGGCATTTATAATAACTCAGTCATTGCTTTTGGAATACATGCAAGGGAACTGACAGGAAATGGCATTGAAGTAAGCGACCTGTACAGGCTTGGCGGCACAAATTCTTTGAGAGGCTACAGGGAAAGCCAGTTCCCCGCTAACCGCCTGCTTTGGTCAAACTTTGAATTACGGCAACTGCTGACCCGGAAAACGTATGCTTTCCTGTTCCTTGATTCAGGATATTACCTGAGAAATGCTGAAATGTACAAAATTATTGAAAAACAAACCGGATTCAGGAATGGATATGGCGCAGGCTTAAATCTTGAAACCGGACTTGGGATGCTGAGCGTCAGCTATGCTCTCGGAAACGGGGATACGTTCAATTCAGGTAAAATACACTTCGGAATAATAAACGAATTCTAAGTCGGCCGGATATCTGCCCGCCGGTCAGAAGGTTTTCTGCCTCCATGATTAACAACAGAACTTCTTCCGAAAATTAAAGAAATGCTTCAAACTGCCCTGAACAAAGAAGAAAAATAATCTGAAATGCTTAATCCTGCTCATTTCCCCTGAAGCAGGTATGATTATGAGTAAGAGCGGGAACATGAGTGCAATTATGAGTACAATTAAGAAAAAGGGAGACACGTCCGGTCTCCCTGAATAGTTCAAAATAATATTTACTTTACCAAAAAAGGGGTTACACGCCTCTCAGAGTACGGGAAAAGTTAATATAATTTTGATTTTTTTTCTTATTTGGCAAACTTGCCAAAAAGTTTTTAATCATAACTGTCCTGGCTGACATTCCCGTTGCCCCGTCATAGATGTTCTTGCGGGCAGTAATGGAATTATTGTGCATTTGTTCAGCGGTAGTAATATCGGTTCTCAAAGTTTCTAGTGCGGTAACCGATGCAGAAAAATTTACAACCTTAATAGTATCATTTGACGGGTTATAACCAGCCCCTATACCATTAATAAGTGACAAAACCTGCTTGCCATAATCAATTATAGCAGCAAATGTTCTTTCACTTGTTGAATGTGAAACATTTTCATCAGTAGTTTCGGCAGACACAGGAGGAAGTGCTTTCTTGCTTTCGGGTTCCATTTTATCAATAATATGTTTGATAATCTTGAGCGTCCCGGTGCTGTCTTCTATATCTGCCTGAATATAGAAAAAGACCATTTTGATGAGGCTCTCCATACAGACGGGATTCTCATCCTTGTTGATAAAAGATGCATGCCGCCTTGCTTCGCGCAAATCATCGAGGGCCTGCTGACTTAGAGTTACATTTTCATTTTTGGTATCGATATCATTCAGAAACATAGCCAGATTTGGCAGAGTGATAAGCGTATTTGACGGAGTATATTCGATTACTCCTGTAAGTTGTGAGCAAGCTGAATTAAAACGACCTGCACGGGTTGCAAAAGACCTATTGGAAACAGTCATAGTTAGTTCCTTTTTTAAATAAATTCGTATAAGCATAATCTTAAAAGCCTGAAATTTATTTAGTAGCTTTTAATTTTTCGATTAAATCAAAACATTTTATTATCAAAAAGACCTTTTTAGAACGGACTTTTATATAATTTACAATTTATTAACCCTTATCAAATATTCTAAAAAGACAGATTTAACAAATAACGAACCGTGTTCCATAAAGTGAAGCCTTTTGCACTTCTTTATTCCCTTTTATAAGTTTTACACAAGCCATTGTGTATTTTACACTCGCCATTATGGGTTTTGCACAAGCCTCTGTATACTTTACACTCGCCATTGTGTATTTTACACAAGCCTCTGTGTACTTTACACTCGCCATTATGGGTTTTACACAAGCCTGTGATTAAAATAAAACACCTTAACCAGGTTAAAAACAGCACATTATGGTTTCACCGGACACGATTTTAATTAATGAATTCGGGAGTGCCGTTTCCGGGTGATGAATTCCGTACCCGGAAACATGCGTTCAGGCAATTTAAGTATCTCTTTGAAATGAGTTTTTATGAGAAAAGAAAGTAAATGGTTATTGTTCAGGAGTTGCCGGGCGGATAGTTTCCGGCAAATGTTGCAGTCCCGGAGTATTAATATAACATCAGTCCTTATCGCAACGGCGAAGAGAAGCGGGTTAAACGTATAATTGTTGTAGTGGGGTATCCTTTCCATCTAAAACATCCGGTTTGGTTTTTGTGTAATCGTATCTTAATGATGAACGACTGTTACAAATATAAACATTATTAAATAAATGTCAAACTTTTTCTTGTGCGAAATATTTTTTTTTCATCATATATCTGTATATACCGGGCAAAAAAAATACATATTACCATGGGTTAAGCAATCTGTGAGGAATATCTTTGAACAATAATAAACAAAGACGGGGAAAAGGGATATTCTTTAAGGAATTAAGGCATCATTTAAAGATAATATCATTTACAGGAATAAATCAGAATACAATGCTCATTTAAATTTGAACAGCATTACTCAAAATGGCAGTAATTATATTGTCATACACCCGGATAATATTCTTTCGTTGAATTTATGCGTTGTTTTTATTACATTTGTTACCAGTTTAAGATAAATTTTTATGAATTCAGGGCTATATTGGCAAACTTATCAACCATTATCATAAAAAACAGCTCCGGCTGTCCGGCTGGTCAGTCGGTTGCAATTATTTTTACAAACGGACCATGGATGCCTGGTTCTCCTTTTGTTTTTCATTATATGTTTTAAATAGCCGCTCATGTAGCGGCTATTTTTTTGCCCGGTATAGGATATCTGCTTATCACAAAAAATATAAAAAATTATCGAACCGCTTCTGAAGTAATTCCATACTGACGGCGGACAGTTAAAAGTTTTTTTTTAATAATACAATAGACAGGACATGACAAACAACAAACCAAAAGCAAAACTGATACTCGAGGACGGCACTGAGTTCCACGGATATTCATTTGCCTATAACGGTAACACTAACGGCGAGGTCGTTTTTAACACCGGCATGGTAGGATATCCCGAAACAATGACCGATCCGAGCTATAAAGGCGAGATACTCGTCTGTACGTACCCGCTTATAGGCAACTACGGTGTACCGGATTATGAGAGGGTGAACGGACTTTACAAGAACTTCGAATCGGAGGCAATACACCTCCGTGCGCTTGTTATATGCGATTATTCGGATAATTATTCCCACTGGAGTGCCGTAAAATCCCTCTCGGAATGGATGACAGAGTATAAGATACCGGGCATCGCCGGAATTGATACGCGCATGCTTACGCGCAAGCTCAGAGAGAAGGGTACAATGCCCGGCAAGATAGTTATCGATGAAAACTCCCCGATAGATTTCGAGAACCCAAACCTGACGGATCTGGTAAAAGAGGTAACGGTCGGCGAGCCGGTCTTTTACGAAAAGGGCAGGAAGAAGATTATCGTTGTGGACTGCGGAGCCAAGAATAACATTATTCAGGCGTTCCTCGGACGGGATATATCGGTAAAGCGCGTCCCTTATGATTATGATTTTACGGGCGAAGATGCGGACGGCATTGTTATATCCAACGGTCCCGGCAACCCAAAGATGTGTACTAAGACCATATCCAATGTAAAAAAGGCGATGCAGAGTGGCATACCGATGCTTGGTATTTGTCTGGGAAGTCAGATTATGGCACTCGCAGCCGGAGCCGATACTTACAAACTAAAGTACGGGCACCGCAGCCATAATCAGCCATGCAACGAGTCCGGAGCCAAGCGCTGTTATATCACTTCGCAAAATCACGGCTACGCTATTAATACCGAAACGCTGCCGGAAGACTGGCGGGAATGGTTTAATAATGATAACGATGGCACCAATGAGGGTATTATTCACATCTCCAAACCGCTCTTTGGCGCACAGTTTCATCCCGAAGCTTCGCCTGGACCGGACGACACGGAATTTATTTTTGACATGTTTGTGAGGGCACTAAAATGATAATTAAAAGAAAAGCTGATAAGGTTTTAATACTTGGTTCCGGTGCATTGCAGATTGGGCAGGCCGGAGAGTTTGATTACTCTGGAAGTCAGGCAATCAAGGCTCTTAAAGAAGATGGTGTCTATACGATACTTATAAATCCCAACATCGCTACAATTCAGACTTCTGAGGAGTTTGCTGATAAAGTCTATTTCCTTCCGCTTAAGAAGGATATAGTAGAACGAATAATAGAGAAAGAAAGGCCGGACAGTATCCTCTTAGGTTTCGGCGGACAGACAGCGCTCAATGTTGGTGTAGAGCTTTACGAGAGTGGCACGCTTGAGAAGTATAACGTAAAAGTGCTTGGAACGCAGGTAGATGCGATTAAAAACACCGAAGACCGTCTTCTGTTCGGCAACAAGGTTACGGAAATCGGACTGAAAGTAGCTAAAAGCCGCACTGTTAATTCCGTAGATGAAGCACTTGAAAAGGCGGATGAGTTAGGCTATCCGCTGATGGTCAGAATCGCTTATGCTCTTGGGGGACTCGGTTCTGGTATCGTGCGCAATAAAGATGAGTTGACAGACAAGGCAAACCGCGCTTTCTCATTTGCAAATCAGATATTGTTGGAGGAATCCCTTTATGGCTGGAAAGAAGTGGAGTATGAGATTGTCCGCGATAAGTATAATAACTGCATCACAATCTGCTCGATGGAGAACTTCGACCCGATGGGAATACACACGGGTGACAGCATTGTCGTTGCGCCGGTTCAAACGCTCTCTGCCCGAGAGAATTTCAGACTACGATCTATTGGCATAAAGCTCATTCGCCATCTGGGCATCATAGGTGAATGCAACATTCAGTATGCACTGGACCCTCATTCGGAAGATTACCGCATTATAGAAGTTAACGCGCGTCTCAGCCGAAGCAGTGCTCTTGCCTCAAAGGCTACGGGATATCCGCTGGCTTTTATTGCTACAAAACTGGCTCTCGGTTACGCTCTTAATGAAGTGGAAAATATCATCACACAGGAAACTTCGGCCTGCTTCGAGCCTGCGCTTGATTATATTACGCTTAAATTCCCAAGGTGGGATCTTCAGAAGTTCAGCCAGGTATCCACTTTGCTTGGTTCCGAGATGAAGTCTGTTGGCGAAGTCATGTCGATTGGTCGTGGCTTTGAGGAGGTTATGCAAAAAGCTATCCGTATGCTTGACGGCGGAATGAACGGTTTTGTATGCAACGAAATTGCGTTAGGTAATCTGGACGACCTTATAAAAGCTCCTACGGATAAACGTATCTTCGCTGTGGCGCGTGCTTTGGAAGAGGGTTATACGGTTGACCGCATCCACGAACTTTCAAAGATTGACCGCTGGTTCCTTTATAAGCTGAAGAATATAGTAGAACTTGAAAAGGAACTTAAGAAACATACGCCAGCCACTCTGCAAAAAGAGCTTCTTCTTACAGCCAAACAGAAGGGATACTCGGATAAACAGATAGGTCTGCTACTCAATGAATCAGAGAATAATATACGCATTCAGCGCAAGGCGTTAAACATTCTGCCGGTAATCAAGCAAATTGACACGCTGGCCGCAGAGTATCCGGCAAAGACCAATTATCTTTATATGACATATAACGGCAATGAAGATGATGTGGAAACCGGTGGCAACGATCAGATAGTCGTCTTAGGAAGCGGTGCTTATCGCATTGGTTCATCGGTTGAGTTTGACTGGTGTTGCGTAAATTCGGTGCAGACGTTAAACAAGCTGGACTACAAGACAATAATGATTAATTGCAACCCTGAAACAGTAAGTACTGACTATGATATTTGCGACAAGCTCTACTTTGAAGAACTGACATTTGAGAGGGTGCAGGATATATATGAAAAGGAAAATCCGCAGGGAGTTATTGTCTCGATGGGAGGCCAGATACCAAACAACCTTGCGATGAAACTGCATAACGCGGGCATTAAAATACTGGGAACATCGCCAAGGCAGATTGATAACGCGGAAAGTCGCCACCGCTTCTCGCAGATACTTGATGATTTAGGCGTTGACCAGCCCGACTGGAACGAGCTGACCGATCTTAAGGATGCAAAGGAGTTTGCCGAAAAGGCAGGCTATCCTGTTTTAATCCGGCCGAGCTACGTCCTGAGTGGCGCGGCGATGAGCATTGTATTAAACGAAGACGAGCTTGAGTTCTATCTTAATAAAGCAAGCGAGATAAGCCAGGAACATCCGGTAGTAATGAGCAAGTTTATCACCGGCGCCAGGGAGATAGAGGCCGATGCCGTTGCCAGGAACGGTGAACTGTTCTGCTACGCCATAAGCGAGCATGTTGAGAATGCGGGCGTTCATTCCGGTGATGCAACTCTCGTGTTGCCACCCCAGCGAACTTACCTTGAAACTATGAGGCGCATTAAAATTATTACTAAACAGATAGCCGAGGCTCTGGAAATAACAGGTCCTTTTAACATTCAGTTTATCGCTAAGGACAATCAGGTTAAGGTAATAGAATGTAACCTGAGAGCTTCGAGAAGTTTCCCGTTTGTGAGCAAAGTGCTTAAGATTAATTTCATAGACATTGCCACAAAGCTTATAATGGGCGAGCGGGTTAATAAAATTGATAAATCCTCATTCGATCTCGACTTTGTGGGCGTAAAGGCTTCGCAGTTTTCGTTCACGCGCCTTAAAGGCTCCGATCCGGTTGTGGGCGTTGAAATGTCCTCAACGGGTGAAGTCGGGTGTCTGGGTGATGATTTTAATGAAGCTTTCTTAAAGAGTATCCTGTCCACAGGCTTCAGGATACCAAAGAAAGGGGTGTTGCTGTCAACGGGGACAATGAAAGATAAGGCGGAGACGCTCGAAGAGATGCGGATGCTTTACGGCCGCGGTCTTAAGTTCTACGCCACTCAGGGCACCGCTGATTTCCTTAACAAGAACGGCATCCCGACAGAAGCTCTTCACCGTCCATGCGATAATATGGAACCGAGTGTTATGACTTATATTGCCGAAGGCAAAATAGACCTGGTGTTCAACATACCGAAGAATAATGAAAAAGACGAGCTGGACAGCGATTACCTAATCAGGCGTAAGGCTGTCGATATGAACATTCCGCTTATTACAAACGCACAGTTTGCCAAAAGGTTTGTTAAGTCAATTATGAACTATTCCCCCGAGACGCTCAACATTAAGAGCTGGGATGAATACATTCTTTAACAGACTCTAAAATTAAGAAAGCCCGCCTGAATAAGCGCGGGCTTTTTTATTATTGCTACACTTCCATCCTGATTTCACACAATCTCAATATTAAAACATTGCAAAAGGGTCATAACCTCAGGCATCGAGAAGCGGGCTTTCCTGATAGTATTAAACTCAGGATTGATGTTATAATTAACAGCCTGGCTGAGGTCTGCACCGGTCAGGTTCGTGTTGCGGAAAATGCTGTCCAGCAGGTCGCTACCGCGCAGACTGGCTTTAGTCATGTCGCTGTTCTCGAAATTAACTTCCCTCGCCTCGCAGTTAATTATCCCGATACGTCTGATGTCCATTCCGTAAAAGATGCAGTAATTAATCTTGCACTCATTAAACTTAACCACGGGGGAGCCGTCTGCCTCCATAAAATTAACACCTATGATTTTGCACGAGTCAAACCGGCAGTCAATAAAGCGACAGGACTTCAGTTTCACAAGCGACAGATTGCAGGCAATGAAAGAACAATTCTCAAACCTGACAGTATTAAAGTGCGTCTCTTCAAAGTTCATCTTAATGAACTTAACCTCGGCAAATTCCCGGTTCTTTAGTTCCCGCTTCGAATAATCGCGTCCCTCAAAGGAAATTTTCTGGTAATAATCATCTTCAAACAGCAATTGGCTATCGCCGGGAGGAAATAAATTTAAGTCAGTCATATTGTAATAGTAGTAATCGTTCAACATTGAGCACGGAGGCTTATAAAATCCCGCATGGAAGCATGATAATATTTCATATCATGCCCCCGCACTTATTTAAAAATTAAATTCGTTATGCTGTTCGTTGCGATCCGGACCATTCATTCCTGTTCCTTCTGAAAGAAGAGGATGCGGTTACTTTCCTTTTTGCAAAGTTATTTTTCTCTTCTGATGGACGCTGTGGCACCATGGTATTGCTCATCGGGAAAGGATGATCTTCAATAACAGGAATAGCTTTGGAAATTAATTTATTAATTCCTTTGAGAAATTCCTTCTCTTCTCTGTCGCAAAACGAAATTGCCACGCCACGCGCGCCAGCTCTTCCCGTTCGTCCAATGCGATGAACATAAGTTTCCGGAATGTTGGACATTTCAAAATTAATCACATGCGAGAGGTCATCGATATCTATTCCTCTGGCTGCAATATCAGTAGCTACAAGAACACGGGTTGTCTTTGCCTTAAAATTTGACAGGGCGCGCTGTCTTGCATTTTGCGATTTATTGCCGTGAATCGCTTCGCTGATTATTCCGGCATTAACAAGGTCTTTCACAACTTTATCCGCGCCGTGCTTTGTCCTCGTAAAAACGAGAGCTGTATCAATTGAGTTTCCTTTTAAGAGATGGATAAGCAGAGATTTCTTATCAGATTTATCGACAAAATAGACTTCCTGTTTAATTATATCAACCGTGGAAGACACGGGAGTAACCGCAACGTAAGCCGGATTATGAAGTATCTTTCCGCTTAGTTTTTTAATTTCCGCGGGCATTGTCGCTGAGAAAAACATTGTCTGTTTATTTTCCGGAAGCTTTGCAATGATTTTATTTACATCATGGATAAACCCCATATCAAGCATACGGTCAGCTTCATCAAGAACAAATAATTTAACATTCTGAAGTTTGACAAATCCCTGTTGCATCAGGTCAAGCAGTCTTCCGGGAGTTGCGATCAGAATATCAACACCGGCTCTCAGAGCGGCAGTTTGAGATTTTTGGTTAACTCCTCCGAATATAACTGTTGTACGGAGACCTGTATGTTGTCCATAAGCGGAAAAACTCTCGCCAATCTGAATGGCAAGTTCTCTTGTAGGAGTTAAGATTAACGATTTAATTGTTCTGATGCCCTGGTTAAGATTTTTTTCAGTATAAAGTATCTGCAATATAGGGATTGCAAAAGCGGCGGTCTTGCCTGTGCCTGTCTGAGCACAGCCCAGCAGGTCTTTTCTTCCCAATATTATAGGGATTGCCTGCTCCTGTATAGGAGTCGGAGTAGTGTAACCTTCGCTTTTAAGCGCTTTTTTAATAGGTTCAATAAGATTTAAGTTTTCAAATGACATTAACTGTTTCTTTCCTTTTCTAATTCGAAAATAGTGATAATAATTATTCGTATTGAATCAGCATTTTAGATATGCATAATCCCTGTTGTATTGATTAAACTACTTTTTCTTAATTAGACGATTAGTCTTGATAATCAAGGAATTCTAATGCTTTATAGGTTAACTTAGAGTTTTGAATCAGAGGTTTACAAAGCCGGAATATTACCGAAGTAAGCAGGCAGTTGAGAAATAATCCCATACAACATTCCCGGCGTTCCCGCATTTAATTGGCAGGTCCGCTAAAAATTACATTCCCAATATACGAATAAACTTACTCACAGCATAACTAAATACCAAACATAGTTTGTACGCCAGGCAAAAGAAAATTCCCAGGAATTTGAAAAGATAAAACTATTTATTAAACTACACCTGACCATTTTAAATATTTCATAAAAACAGATTAATTATTTAGGAAGTATGAGTAAGAAGATAAAAATAGTCGCCGACAGTAAGATTCCATTTCTTAAAGGCGTATTGGAACCATTTGCAGATATCAAGTATCCTGACCCGTCAATGATTACAGCGGGAGCGGTAAAAGAAGCCGATGCGCTTCTCGTTAGAACCCGCACCAATTGCGGTGCTCCCCTTCTTGACGGCAGTAGCGTCAAATTTATCGCCACGGCTACAATCGGCTTTGACCATATCGACCAGGCATACTGCATCGGGAATAATATAAAATGGGTAAGTGCTCCCGGCTGTAACTCATCGTCTGTTATGCAGTATATCGCTTCAACTCTGGTAACTATTGCGCAGGAAAAGAAGCTTAACCTTCGTAATGCTACGATTGGCATCGTTGGTGTTGGGAATGTCGGAAGCAAAGTGGCAAAGATGGCAAAACTGATTGGGATGAATGTACTGCTTAACGATCCTCCGCGGCAGGCGAAAGAAAATGGTGCCGGGTTTATCAGTCTCGATGAACTTAAAGACAAAAGTGATATAATAACATTCCACGTCCCGCTGAATAAAAGTGGCGAGTATACAACTTACCATATGGCAGATGAAACATTCTTCTCAACTCTTAACAGCGGAAAGGCTGTCATTAATACATCGCGGGGAGCGGTTGTTGAGACTAACGCGCTAAAGCAGGCAATCTCCTCCGGACTTGTTAATTATGCCGCTCTGGATGTATGGGAATATGAACCGGACATTGACCGTGAACTTTTAGATTTAGTTAACATTGCAACTCCGCATATTGCAGGCTATTCCGCAGACGGCAAGGCTAACGGAACTGCCTGGTGTATTCGCGCGCTCACGGAATTCTTCGGGCTTAATATATCTCAGGACTGGTATCCGTCTGAAATTCCCGCGCCGTCAGGTTCACGCCATTCTGAGTTTGACTGCTCAGCTAAAAGCAATGATGAAATTATTTTTGAAGCTATAAAAGCTTCCTATGATGTTCTAAGCGATGATAAGACTCTTAGAAATTCTCCTGAAACATTTGAGAATCAGCGTGGCAGTTATCCTGTCAGGCGCGAATTTCCTTATTTTGAAATTAGTCTTAAAAAACCGGATAATTTTCTGCCGGAGACATTAAGCCGGCTTGGTTTTAAGTTAACAATATAAATTATTTTAGAAACAATTGAGGTTATAGTTATGAGTAAACTTGCAGATATCGGACTTATCGGTCTTGCCGTAATGGGCGAGAATCTGGTACTTAACATGGAAAGTCGCGGATTCACAGTCGCAGTTTTTAACAGAACAGTCGAAAAGGTGGATAGTTTTATTAATGGAAACGGCAGGGGAAAAAATATAATCGGAGCGCATTCGATTGAAGACCTTGTCGCAAGCCTTAAATCGCCAAAAAAAATTATGCTTATGGTAAAAGCCGGAAACGCGGTCGATGATTTTATCGAACTGCTCATCCCCCATCTTCAGGAAGGAGACATAATAATCGATGGCGGAAACTCCCATTTCCCCGATTCAATCAGACGAACTAAATATCTTGAAAGCAGAAAACTGTTATTCATCGGCGCAGGCGTTTCAGGTGGCGAAGAAGGCGCACTCAAAGGTCCTTCCATCATGCCTGGCGGCTCACCGGAAGCATGGTCGCAGGTAAAACCAATATTCCAGGCTATTGCCGCCAAAGTTGATGGCGACAGCCCGTGTTGTGACTGGGTGGGTGAAAACGGAGCCGGGCATTTTGTTAAAATGGTTCATAACGGCATTGAGTACGGCGATATGCAGCTCATTACCGAGGCTTATTATATCATGAAGAATCTACTCGGCATGTCTGCCGATGAAATGCACGAAGTCTTTGCCGAATGGAATAAGGGTGAACTGGACAGCTACCTGATTGAAATTACCCGCGATATTCTCGCCTTCAAAGACGAGGACGGCTCGCCTCTCGTAGATAAAATCCTTGACTCCGCGGGACAGAAAGGCACGGGCAAATGGACCGGTGTAGCATCACTTGATCTTGGTGTGCCTCTGACGCTTATCGGAGAAGCCGTTTACGCCCGTTGCTTATCTGCAATGAAAAGTGAAAGGGTTGAAGCTTCAAAAATATTATCGGGTCCTGTCCCTAAATTCGAGGGAGACAAGAAAGCATTTATTGAAGATATAAGGAAAGCCCTTTTTGCCTCAAAACTTGTCTCTTACGCTCAGGGTTATATGCTTATGAGAGTTGCAGCGGAGGAATATAACTGGAATCTGAACAACGGCGGAATTGCTCTTATGTGGCGTGGTGGCTGCATCATACGGTCGGCATTCTTAAGCAGGATAAAAGAAGCATTTGACAAGAACCCGCAACTGTCGAACCTGTTGCTTGCTCCATTTTTCAGGGAAAAAGTAGAAAGCTCGCAGGACGCATGGAGAAGAGTAATTTCGGTGGCGGTAATGAACGGCATCTGGGTTCCGGCAATGTCAACAGCGCTTAGTTACTTTGACGGCTTCAGGAGCGAAAGACTGCCGGCTAATCTGCTTCAGGCTCAGCGCGATTATTTCGGCGCACACATGTATGAAAGACTGGACAAGGAAAAAGGAGAATTCTTCCATACAAACTGGACAGGTCACGGTGGCTCGACTGCTTCAGGCACATACAAAGTCTGACAATCCATATTATCCCTTCTGGTTATTAACGGCAGAGAAACAAAATCGCTTATTCTCTGCCGTTTTTTTTTATAACCGTACTGCGCCTGGTACTGACGATATTCATTGCATCATCGGGTCTGTTCTCAATTTTTGCAGTCCGTCTATAAAACCCCTGAACTATAATAAAGCTTTCCGTATCAATGCGAAAATTATCTGACTGTGCCTTTAGATAAATCCTGCAATTAAGAAAGCAGCAACAGCGGCAAGCCCTCCGATAAGAATGGTCTGATATCCGCTTCTCAAAGGTTTGAGTCCGGTAAACTTACCTTTGATATATCCGAACACAAAAAGTGCGATTAGCGTAACAATTACAGAAACAATAAGAGCGGTGAAAATATTATTCACAAAAATATAAGGCGAAAGAGGAATCATTCCTCCCGCGATGTAAGAAACAGCTATTGTAGCAGCACTTCTGAATGCTCTGGCCGGATCGGGTTCGTCAAGACCGAGTTCATATTTCATCATAAAGTCCACCCATTTGTTTCTATCTGAACAGACAGCCTGAACGATGGGCGCGATATGCTGTTCGCTCAGTCCATATTCGCGAAATATTTTGGCTACCTCCTCTTCTTCAGCCTCTGGTATCTCGATGGTTTCCCTTATTTCCCTTTGTTTTTCAGACTCATAATGCTCGTTGTCGGTTCTTGCGGCAAGATATCCGCCAAGTCCCATAGCGATAGAGCCTGCGGCAATTTCCGCGAACCCTGCCGTAACGATAATAGAAGTTGAAACTGCCGCTCCTGTAAGTCCCGCCGCCAGCGCAAATGGAACGGTAAGTCCGTCCGACATTCCGATAACGATATCACGCACCAGTTCCGTGGAAGTAAAATGTTTTTCCTCATGTAAAAGTTTGTGGCTCATTTTTACCCTGTATATTATTAATTTTTATAGCGGAACAAAAATAATGATAAAGATTGAAATAGCGGAGAGTTTACATTTTAAGTATAATAGTGTTCAGGATTTATTTTTTAATAAATCCGGTTTTATCAACGAAATAAATGATAATTCCAAGAAAATTTATTAATTTAGTCATGAAATTTACAAATTAGAATGGAGAATAGTATGTCATCATTAAAAGTATCAGTATCCCACAGTTTAGGACAGGATATGGCTGTCAGCAGAATTAAAAACCTACTGGGGGAATTAAAAAAAGAATTCAGCGGGCAGATAAGCGATGTTAAGGAGAACTGGGAAGGCAATAAAAATCTTTTTTCTCTTAAGGTTATGGGATTAAATATTGACGGAGATATCATTGTCGGGCAGAATGATGTTACGCTAAACGGAAATCTGCCAATAACCGCAGTACCATTTAAGGGAATGATTGAGGATCCAATTAAAGATAAGATGCAAATACTTTTGGTCTGATACTGATAGCCGGAACAGAATTCCGGAGTCATAATATTTAAGAGAAGTTTATTTTGACAAAATTTGGATGACAAAATGAAAAAACCCGCGATTATTACCGGCGTTATTATATTCGTATTGCTTTTACTTATGGTTATCACTCCGATATTCTTCAAAGGAAATATTGAAGAACTTGTTAAGAAAGAAGCAAACAAAAGGCTTAATGCCTCGCTCAACTTTGAGTCAACCGGCATTAGCATGTTTAAGAGCTTCCCTGACCTTACGCTTTCAATTGACAATTTTACCATTGTCAGCAAGGAACCTTTTAAGGGGGATACTCTTATCAGTGCTTCATCGTTTCAGGTTACGGTTAATCTCTGGAGTGCTGTCAGCAAAAATATTAAAGTTGAAGCAATCAAAATAGTCAGACCGAAGCTGAATATAAAAGTTCTTAGAGACAGTACTGCGAACTATATGGTAATAAAACCAGACACGGCTAACCCCTCGAAAGGATCCGCGATGAATGTTTCGCTAAAGAAATATACAGTTGAAGACGGGCAGTTTATATACGAAGATCAGACTTCTGACATATTTGTGGTAATGAAGAACCTGAATCATACCGGTAGTGGCGACTTTTCACAGAACAGGTTCGATCTGCTGACAAAAACCACAGTCGAAGCGATGAACTTGGAATTTAAGGGTATTTCTTATCTAAAGAATGTCGCCACCACATTGGACATGGATATTGATGCAGATATAGCGGCAAAGAAATTTACTTTTAAGAAAAATGAACTGCATATTAATAATCTGATACTGAAGCTTGACGGATATTTTGCAAAGCCTGATACAAATATTTCGATGGATATTAACTTTGAATCAGCGCGTACTGACTTTAAGGATATTGTTTCGCTGATTCCCTCTGCATACTCATCAAAGGATTTCTCCGCGCTGAAGTCTTCGGGTAAGATGCTTTTTAAAGGCAATGCAAGGGGAATTTATAATAAGTCGGGAATGCCGGCATTTAATATCAGGCTGATGATTCAGAATGGATATTTTCAGTATCCGAAACTGCCCACTCCGGTTAAAGATGTGAACATGGACTTAAATATTATGAATCCGGGACAGACGCCGGATCAGACAGTAATCAACTTAAAGCTACTTCATTTTGTAATCGGGAATGAGCCGTTTGACGGGAGCCTGCTTGTTAAGACTCCTAAATCAAATCCATATATCGATATGCGTGCAAAAGGAAGGATTAACCTGGCGCAGCTTAAAAGTGCACTCCCGCTTGAAGATATTTCGAAACTTGAAGGTATTGTCCAGGCTGATTTTCAGGCAAGGGGGAATCTTGGCGATGTAAAGAAAAACCAGCTTGCTAATGTTCAGGCTTCCGGTACAACTGCCTTAAATAATTTCGCAATGGCTGGTAAGAAACTTCCTCAGGAAATAAAAATTAATCAGGCTTTGCTTAAGATGAATACTCAGTTCTTTGCGCTTCAGTCGTTTAGTATGACAATTGGACAAAGCGATATCAGCGCGGAAGGTAGCCTCAGCAATATGCTCGGCTATCTATTTAATAAGGGCACAATTTCAGGCAGCCTTAATGTAAACAGCAGTCTGCTTGACCTGAACAAGCTTATGCCTGAACAGCCGAAAAATCAACAACCGACAGATAATCAGGTAAAATCAAAAGCTGTCGAGCTACCCGAGAGAGTTGAATTTACCATGAACTCAAACTTCAGCAAAGTAATATTTCAGAATCTGGAGCTTCAGAATGTCAGGGGCGTAATTAAGCTAAAGGATAAAAAACTTTCGATGGATCCGCTTAATATGAATCTTTTAGGTGGCTCACTTACCACCAATGGTTTTTATTATACGCCGGACAAGAATACGCAGAACATATCATTTAATCTTTCCGTAAATAATTTTGATATTGGTAAAACATATGAAAACTTTGTTACAGTCAGGCAGTTCGCGCCGATGGCTAAATATATTCATGGCAATTTTGACACAAAACTTCGTTTGGCTACTTCCCTCTCAACAGATATGACTCCGGTCTGGAACTCATTTAACAGTCAGGGAGCACTCAGCCTTGCGCGCGCTGAGGTAAAGGATTTCAAGCCGTTTGAAATGATTGGCAATACGTTAAAAATCAACGAGCTTAAAAACCCTTTGCTTGAAAATATAAAACCCTCGTTCACCATAACTGATGGAAAGTTTACTATTTCTCCGTTTAACTTTAAGGTCTATAATTGCGACATTACATTCTCAGGTTCAAACGGAATTGACAAGACGCTCGACTACGCTATGAACATTCAGATTCCGGCTGAAAAACTTCAGACTCAGGCAAACCAGGCGATAAACAAACTCCTAAAGCGTGACGCTAATCTTTCAACCGGAAAAATTAATGTTAAGGCGCTTATCAAGGGCAGGATAGAACAGCCGGTTGTAACTACCAGCGCAACTGATATTGCAGGTCAGGCTGTTCAGAGCGTTGCAGACCAGGCAAAACAACAGGTAACTCAGGAAGTCCAGAAACAGAAAGATCAGGTTCAAAAACAGATTGAGCAAAAGATAGACACGCTGAAAAACCAGATTCAGAAAAAAGCCGCAGATAAGCTGAATGATCTTTTTAAGAAGAGATTTTAAGCCGTAATAGTGCATTGGCTAATTAATTTGTGAATTTGAACATATTATAACAGACAAAAGATTAATATCCTTTTGAGAAATCGGTAATATTTATTCATCGTTCCCGATATTTTTCTACAAAAGCCGAATATTTTATTTTCAAGACAGCTCCGGATGTATTAAATTTCAAGTGATAATTATTTGATAAATAAAAAATGGATAAAATGAAAGCATTACTTCTTGAAAATATTCATCCTTGCGCAGTTGAGATTTTAGAAAACAAAGGCATTATAGTCGAGAATTGCAACAGAGGGCTGAACGAAGACGAACTAATTGAAGCTTTACAGGGCATTTCGTTGCTTGGCATACGTTCGCGCTCCCACATTTCAGACAAAGTACTTAAGAGCACAAAAGACCTTCTTGCTATCGGCGCATACTGTATCGGAACAAATCAGGTTGATATAAAAGCCGCCTCGCTTAACGGAGTTCCGGTTTTTAACGCTCCTTACAGCAATACTCGTAGCGTAGCTGAAATTGTCATTGCAGAAATTATATTCCTTATCCGCCGTCTTTATGATAAAATAAACAAGGCACACATGGGAATTTGGGATAAATCAGCCGAAAATGCGCATGAAGTCAGGGGCAAAAAGCTTGGTATTATCGGTTATGGCAATATCGGTTCGCAGGTTTCTATGCTGGCCGAGGCAATGGGAATGGAAGTTTATTATTACGATATACTCGATAAGCTGACAATCGGCAACGCCAAGAAAGTATCATTCCTTGACGATCTTTTAAGGATTGCAGATATTGTTACGATTCACGTTGACGGCAATCCTAATAACGCAAAACTTATCGGGGAGCGCGAGTTTGATATAATGAAAAACGGAACTATCCTGCTTAATCTAAGCCGGGGTTTTGTTATTGATGTAAACTCTTTGTACAGACATATTATTTCAGGTAAAATTTTGGGAGCTTCGCTCGATGTGTTCCCTGATGAACCTAAAGATGCAGACGAACGATTCACCTCGCCATTGCAGAACCTTCCGAATGTTCTTCTTACCCCTCATATCGGAGGAAGCACCGAGGAAGCCCAGCTTAACATTGGCGAATTTGTTTCCAATAAGCTTCTTGAATATGCCAGGACAGGCAGTACATACGCGAGTGTTAATTTCCCGAAGATTCAGCTTCCTTCCGTTAAAGATTGCCACAGACTGCTTCACGTTCATGAAAACGTTCCCGGCGTTCTGTCGCAGATAAATACTATTTTTGCCCGCAATGAAGTTAACGTAGAATCGCAGTATCTTAAGACAAATGAGCATATAGGCTATGTTATCGCTGATGTGGACAAACGCTATAACGATTCACTTTTTGAAGATCTTAAAGCTGTTCAGCACACTATAAAAGTCAGAATACTTTAGGCGGATTCAAGCGGGTTAATAAGTCAAAAATGTCAGAAATATATACAACCTGTTATAACTCGCCGATTGGCGCAATTGAGATATCCGGCACAGAGGATGGGCTAAATACGCTTTACTTTAGAAGCGACTCCTGCCCCGGAGGAAATGCAATTCCCGGGTGTCTGCTAAATTGTATTAATCAGCTTGATGAATATTTTAAGGGGAAAAGACAGATATTTGACCTAAGTCTTAATCCCGCAGGCACAGATTTTCAAAAGCGGGTATGGAAGGAACTGATAAATATCCCATTTGGGGAGACCATATCATATCTTGAACTTGCCCGCAGACTTGGCGATGCAAAAGCAATGCGTGCCGTGGGGGGCGCAAACGGAAAGAATAAAATATCCGTCATTATCCCCTGCCACCGGGTAATAGGCACAAACGGCAAACTTACAGGCTATGGCGGAGAACTCTGGCGCAAGCAATGGCTTCTTAATCACGAAAACAGCCTGGCGGAATTTAACATATTTGACGAGGTTCGAATAGAATACCCATTATCTTAACGTATTCTGAAAGCGGGAAACTTCTGAGTTGCATATATATTCCTTAAAACTGAAGATTATCGAATAAACTTTTGGGGACTGTTTGAAAATACTGGTAATTTTGTTAAGTTTGACAGAAGAGAATATGAAAACAACATCAACAAATATTATCCGCATTGTGGTCAGCCTTAAAACCGCGGCAAGTCATTGCATCCATCACTGGACAATCAATAGTTTACAGGCTGGCATATATTAGTTTATATTGGATATAATAAATACTTATGGACCCCGGCGCAAATTGCCGGGGTTTTTGTTTTTAAGCAAATAGAGGAAAAAGGTCATGGTAAATGGGAATCTGAAACTGGCGATACAAAAAAAAGGAAGACTGTCGGATAAATCTCTGGAACTGTTGAAGAACTGCGGTATAGATATCGACGATGTATATTCGGAAAGGCTTATTGTAACAGCAAGGAATTTTAATCTCGATTTGCTTTTCTTACGGGATGATGATATACCTGAATATGTTCAGGACGGAGTAGCTGATGTGGGTATTGTCGGCGAAGATGTAATATTGGAAAAACAGGCGGATATAACTTTAGTGGAGAAGCTTGGTTTCGGACGTTGCAGGCTAATGATAGCCGGTCCTGAGGAGAAACTGCCAAAGACAATTCAGGATATTAGCGGAAAAACAATAGCTACATCCTACCCGAATATACTAAAAGGATACCTTAAGGAAAATTCGCTCGAAGCAAAGATAATAGAGATAAGCGGTTCGGTTGAGATTACTCCCTCACTGGGCGTGGCTGACCTGATTTGCGATATAGTCTCAACAGGTACAACGCTTATGATGAATAAATTATATAAGTCATTTAACGTGTTTGATTCTGAATCTGTACTTATCGCGAATAATGCCCTGTCGGTCAATGCTGAAAAGAGCATAATATTAAATGATCTTAAAAGTCGTATTAGTTCGGTGCTTTCGGCAAAGAAATCAAAGTACCTGATGATGAACATACCGAAACAGTCACTTGAAAGAATAACAGAATTACTGCCATCGTTAAAGAGTCCTACTGTTTTACATCTGGCGGATGAGACTTCGCTTGCCGTACATGCTGTTATTCCTTCTGACCAGGTGTGGACGATAATGAACGACCTCAAGGAATCAGGGGCAACCGGAATACTGCTCCTGCCGATTGAGAATATGATAGCCTGAATACACTCATGTATGGTTATTAAAACTTAATGTACTATGAAAACTTATTACTACAACCTATTAAATAATGAATCGCTTGACGCTTTGCTAAAACGCCCTGCGATTGACCTTAATGGCGCTTTTGAAATCGTGCGTCCGGTTCTGAGCGATATAAAGCAAAACGGACTGATTGCCGCATTAAAATATGCCGCAAAGTTTGATAATTTTAGTGGCAAAGAGCTTCTCGTTCAGCCTGAGGAATTTGTAACCGCCGAAAGGAATCTTAATCCGGCAGTTAAGGAAGCAATAGAGAAGGCATCTGAAAATATTGAGAAGTTTCATAAGCGGCAACTGCCTGAGCCTTATGAAATTGAAACCATGCCGGGAGTGCGATGTTCAAGAGAATACAGAGCGATTGAAAATGTCGGGCTTTACATTCCCGGCGGAAACGCAATACTTCCGTCAACAATGCTGATGCTTGGAATTCCTGCGCATATTGCGGGATGTAAAAGAATCGTTGCATGCTCGCCTGCTAAGGATGGGAAAGTAAATGATGCTTTGCTTTTTGCAGCAAAAGTTGCAGGTGTAAGCGAGTTTTATAAAATCGGGGGAGCGCAGGCAGTCGCTATGATGGCTTATGGCGCGGGTACAATTAATAAAGTAAGCAAGATATTTGGTCCCGGCAATCAGTTTGTTACAGCGGCAAAGCTTTTAGTCAGTATTGATATTGAAGGCTGTGCGATTGATATGCCAGCCGGACCTTCGGAAGTTCTGGTCATTGCAGATGAGAATGCGCGGGCAGATTATATTGCCTCTGATTTACTTTCGCAGGCTGAGCATGGTGCCGATTCACAGGTGGTTTTTATAACGACTTCGGAAAAGTTAATTGTTCAGGTTGAAGCCGAACTGAATAAACAGACTGGCGTTCTGCCCCGCAGGGAATTTGCCTTTAAGTCGCTCGAATCTTCTTTCTCTCTGCTGGTTGAAAATCCTGATCAGGCATTTTCATTCAGCAATCAGTACGCTCCGGAGCATCTTATTCTTCATCTTGACGAAGCCGAAAAGTATAAGGAGAAAGTAATTAATGCAGGGTCAGTTTTTCTTGGGCAATATTCGCCTGAGAGCGCGGGGGATTATGCTTCGGGAACTAATCATTCGCTACCGACTTACGGCTATGCCAAATCTTTTGGCGGAGTAAGCGTTGAGAGTTTTATGAAATCGATTACATTCCAGAAGCTTACGCGTGATGGATTGCGGGCAATTGCCGGCGTTGTAGAAACTCTTGCAAAGACTGAATCACTTGAAGCACACAGAAATGCGGTATCGATAAGGATTAAAGATGATAATTGAAAATTTAGTAAGAAAAAATATTCTTAACCTTAAGCCCTACGTCTGCGCACGTGATATGTATTCGGAAGGAATATTGCTCGATGCAAATGAGAACTCCATCGGCTCAGTTGCCGCGGGCTATGATGAGCTTACCCTCAATCGTTATCCCGATCCTCATCAGGCGGAATTAAGAAAGGCAGTCGGAGAGTATTACGGCGTTGATGAAAAGAAACTTTTCTTTGGCGTTGGTTCTGATGAAATAATTGATTTACTGATACGTATTTTCTGTGAACCTGCAAAGGATGCGGTTATAATCCTTGACCCGACTTATGGGATGTATAAGGTTGCCTGCGATATTAACAATGTCGAGACTATTTCAACTAATCTTAATGATGAATTTCAAATAGATTTTGATAATATACAGAGAGATTACAGAAATAATGTAAAGTTGATATTCGCCTGCTCGCCTAATAATCCTACAGGCAATCTGCTTAAAAAAGAAGATGTGGAAAGGCTTTGTAAATTATATAACTCAATTATTGTTATTGACGAAGCATATATTGATTTCTCTGGGGATAATTCGCTTATCAACGAAGCCGGGGAACTTAATAATCTGGTTGTCCTTAGAACATTCTCGAAAGCCTGGGGACTTGCTGCAATCAGGCTCGGCTATTGTATTGCCGATGAAGTTATTACCCGCCTGCTCTTTAATATTAAGGCTCCTTACACAATTAACTCCCTGACAAAGAAAACGGCACTTGAGGCAATCCAAAACAACAGTCGCAAGGATGATTTTATTAAACTGCTCACATCGGAGCGGGAAAGAGTGAAGGAAGAGTTGCTTGCTATACCGGAAGTCCCGATAGTTTATCCATCGGACGCTAATTATCTTTTGTTTCAGTGCGAGAATGCAACGGAAGTACAAAAAAGTATGGCGCTTGACGGCGTTGTTATCCGCGACAGAAGTAGCCACCCAATGCTTAGGAACTGTCTTAGAGTATCAATAGGCACAGTTGAAGAAAATAATAAATTTCTAACAGCGTTAAAAAAACAGATATGCAGAAAGTAATAGTTGATAAAGTATTCCTGAATCTCGATTCACCTGTTTCAGCCGGACTTATTTCAGGGCTTAAAAAGCTAAGCCGGAAGGGATTTTCCATTGAGTTCGATGGGAATGAACCAAAAGAGCACGGGCAATTATCCAGGATACTAAAGCTTGAGGGCATCACGCCTGACAGCAAAGCGTTAGAGAACATTGAAAAGACATACGTAATATCTGCTTCCAAAAAAATAGTAAAAACAGATTATACTTTAATCAGGGTTCAGCCGGAAAGCGATACAGATACTTTTGAAAAGGCAGTTAACCAGATTATCTCGGGATTAAGGAGTTCATCACAACAGAGAAACACCAAAGAAACGAAAATAACGGTTAATGTTTCTCTTGACGGCAAAGGCATATCCAATATTAAAACCGGAGTCGGATTTTTCGATCACATGCTTGAACAGATAGCAAAGCACGCCAATCTAAATCTCGATATTCTCGTTGACGGCGACCTGTTTGTGGACGAACACCACACGGTTGAAGATACCGGCATTACACTGGGTGTTGCAATTGGCGAAGCTCTCGGCGGGAAGCTTGGCATTAAGCGTTACGGTTTCTTCCTGCCGATGGATGAGTCTGTCGCTCAATGCGCTCTTGATATTGGTGGCAGAAGTTGCCTTGTTTTTAAGTGCAAGTTTAAGAGGGAAAAAGTCGGGGACTTCCCGACAGAACTAACCGAAGAGTTTTTCCGCGGACTTGCCGCCGGATTAAAAGCTAATATTTATTTAGAAGCAAAAGGTAAGAATGATCATCACAAGATTGAGGCTGTGTTCAAAGCATTTGCTAAAGCATTGAACGAAGCCTGCAGGATGGATGAGCGGAGTGAGAACGTCTTACCTTCAACAAAAGGAGTTTTATGATCGCGCTAATTGATTATGGCTCTGGCAATACAGCTTCAGTAGCAAATGCGCTTGAGGAGCTAAACAAAGAATATATTTTAACGAACAGGGAAATAGACATTTGTCGCTCAGAAAAGGTAATACTCCCCGGCGTAGGACAGGCATCCTTTGCCGTAAGACAGCTTCACCGTTCAAACCTTTTTAACCTGCTTCGTATAGTTAAAAAGCCTATGCTTGGTATCTGTCTCGGAATGCAGCTTATGAGCGAGCATTCGACAGAGGGGAACGTTGCCTGCCTCGGAATTATTCAGGGCAATGTTGAAAAATTTGATGAAACAAAAGCTAAAACGCCTCACATGGGCTGGAATGAAGTTTTCCACACAAGAGAAAGCAAACTCTTTAGCGGAATTAAGAATGGTGAGTTTTTCTATTTTGCACATTCTTATTACCTGCCTTTAACTGAATTTACTACCGGGATAACAACTCATGAAATTGATTTTACAGCTGCAATAGAAAAGGATAATTTCTTTGGCGTGCAATTCCATCCGGAAAAATCTGGCAAAGCGGGGCTTAAACTCTTACAGAATTTCTTAGAATTTTAACAAGAGGAATCTGACTATGAAAAAGCCCCATATTTTTTCATAATCATATTCTTAATCTTAATCATACTCTTCTTATATATTATAGAGGTAAAATGATAATTATTCCAGCGATAGACATATACGAGAACAAAGTAGTCCGCCTGAAAAAGGGGGACTTTAACCAGGTAAGCTTTTACCCGCAGACGCCGCTCGATCAGGCTATGAAGTATGAAGAGCATGGGTTCCGCTATCTTCATATCATTGATCTTTCCGGTTCAAAGACAGGGAATATATCTGTACTTGATACGATTCGGGAAATTAAAGCACGCACTAATCTGCTTGTGGAATTCGGCGGTGGCATCAGAAGCGAAGCGGATATACCAGGTATTTTTATGGCGGGCGTGGACCGTTTGATAATCGGCTCGCTTTCAATAAAAGATAAACCGGAGTTTGAGAAAATAGCCCAAAGGTATGATCCCGAGAGTATAATCATCGCTGCGGATGTAAAGGATGAAATGATTGCCGTACAAGGCTGGACAGAGCAAACCAATGTTTCAATCTACAGCCACATCGAATATTGCCAAAGTTTCGGCATAAATACTTTTCTCTGTACCGATATTGCAAAAGACGGACTCCTGACTGGCACAAATAAGGAACTTTATAGTAAAATCCTGTTCCGATATCCCGATATCAGGCTGATTGCCTCCGGCGGGATTAAGGATATTGAAGATGTCCGCGCAGTCGGAAAGATAAATGTTCACGGAGTAGTAATAGGTCGCGCTATTTATGAAAATAAAATTGACTTAAAGGAGCTTGCACAAATTGGTAAGTAAAAGAATCATTCCCTGCCTTGATGTCAAAGACGGCAGGGTTGTAAAAGGGACGAACTTCGTAAATCTCGTTGATGCCGGCGATGCGGTCGAACTGGCGGAAAGATACGCGGTCGAAGGTGCCGATGAACTGGTATTTCTCGACATTACTGCGTCTGTTGAAAAAAGGAAGGCTCTCATCTCGCTTGTTGAAAAAGTAGCCCACGCCATCAGAATCCCGTTTACCGTTGGCGGAGGCATTTCGCGGCTTGAAGATATTGAAGCGTTGCTCCACGCCGGGGCAGATAAGGTGTCGTTAAATTCATCGATAGTTAATAATCCGGAACTTATTACTGAGGCATCCAGGCAATTCGGCTCACAGGCTGTTGTTGTGGCAATTGATATTAAGTCTATTAATGGAGAATCTAAGGTATTCATAAAAGGAGGGCGGGAGGAAACTCATCTGACAGGGCTTGCCTGGTGCAAAGAAACCGCATCGCTGGGAGCCGGAGAGATTCTTCTGACTTCAATGGATAAAGACGGCACTAAAGAAGGCTACGATATAGAGTTTTTATCGGCATTGACTAAATCTGTAAGTATTCCGGTTATTGCATCAGGCGGAGCTGGCAAAAAGGAAGATTTCCTTGAAGCTTTTCGGCAGGCAAATGTGGACGCTTGTCTGGCGGCAAGTTTATTCCATTTTAGTATCCTGAATATACAGAATCTTAAGCTCTATCTTAAAAAAAATAATATAACAGTAAGACTATAAAACACGACACCTGTCCCCTTTGAATAGAAAGTACCGGGGCCGGACTTCAGCCAAAAATTAAGAAATAAAAACTATGATTGATATTAATAAGCTCGATTTTAATAAAATGAACGGTTTAATTCCTGCCATTATAACCGACTGCAAAAATGACAAAGTCCTTATGCTTGGCTTTATGAATAAGGAATCCCTTGAGAAAACAATAGAAACCGGACTTGTTACATTTTTCAGCAGGACAAAAAACAGGCTATGGACTAAGGGTGAAACTTCCGGCAACTGTCTGAAACTCGTAAACATTCTATCCGACTGCGATAATGATTCCCTTTTAATCTCAGCCATACCCGAAGGCAACACCTGCCACACAGGAGATTATTCCTGTTTCGGGTTGAAAGAAGATGAGAATTCCATTGATTTCTTAAA
Source organism: Ignavibacteria bacterium (assembly GCA_037140715.1). GTDB lineage: Bacteria > Bacteroidota > Ignavibacteria > Ignavibacteriales > SURF-24 > JAUZPB01. The sequence goes on along the minus strand of JBAXDX010000016.1, from coordinate 14,689 downwards.
CGACCTGTTTTCCCTTATAAAGAAGCGTAAAATTGAGATGCCGGAGAAATCCTACACTACGAAGCTCTTTAAGGAAGGCGCAAACCGGATAATTCAGAAAGTAGGCGAGGAAGCTATCGAAACTGTAATCGCTGCCAAAAACCGGGATAAGGCAGAAATCGTAAATGAAGTTTCTGATCTTTTCTATCACTTGTTTGTTATGCTTGCTGAGCAGGAGATTGAATTTACAGAAATCGTAAACAACCTTCAGAAAAGACATAAATAAAAGTAACCGGATAATTGCGAAGCTGTCCAAAGCTTCCCCAAAGTAAATCCAGGTACCGGCTTACCAGAAATAATCTTAAGTATAGCAAACTGCAAACCTTGAGCATCCACATTTTTTTCAGGTATCGGATAAACCCGGCTCCGTCACAAACTTAAAATTTTAGTATTCCTGAAAGATCCGACAATAAAAAATAACTAAAAGTACATATATTCAGGCAGGTTAAAGCAAAAATACAGATACAAAACAATCACCTTTTCAGATGAAAAACAAGAAAATAAAAGAAGCGTCCAGACTTATACGACAACTACTAATAGTTATGCTAATGCTATTTATAACGCGGTCAGCCGTTTACCCGCAGGAACTGCCGCCGGTTAAACTTGACTACGCAAGCATTGTTCTCAGTTCGGATGGAAAACTTATCGGCTACTTTGGAGACAAACACCGTGTTGAGGTAAAAAGCACCGGATACATCTCCAAATATATTATCTATGCCCTTATTGCTACAGAAGACAGGGACTTTTATAATCACAACGGAGTATCATATAAAGGTCTGGGGCGTGCAATATTTAAGACACTGACTGGTTCGACTCAGGGCGGAAGCACTCTGACCATGCAGCTTGCACGCAACCTATTTCTTACACAGGAACAGACTCTTTCCCGTAAGTTTACAGAAATTAACATTGCGAAAGAAATCGAGAAGAAATACACAAAGGATCAGATTCTGCTACTCTATCTTAATACTGTTTACTTTGGGCATGGGGCATGGGGTATCTGGGCCGCTTCACAGCAATATTTCAGCAAGACACCTGATAAGCTGACGGCAACTGAAGCCGCAACTGTCGTTGGTCTGCTTCAAAGCCCAAATGGATATGATCCACTTAAGAATTCGGACAAGACATTAGCCCGCAGAAACGAAGTACTACATAACCTGCTTGAAGTCGGCAGGATAACCGATGCTGAATTTACCAAATTCAGAGTTACACCGTTAAACCTAAAGATGATGAGCGGAACAGGCCGCCATTTTTTAGAACACATCCGCAAAGAGTCCGCGGAAATTCTAGAATCAAAAGGACTCTCTCTAAATAAAGACCAGCTTAAGATTATCACAACACTTAACTTTGAGATACAGAAAGCAGCCGAAGAATCCGTATTAAACCAGTGGCAGCAATTCTCACCAAATATGCAACAGGCACAGATTGGGCTTATATCGGCAGAGGCGGGAACCGGCAGAATAAGAGCAATGGTCGGAGGCAGTCCTGAATCAGAGTCGCGCGGGTTAAACCATGCCGATGAAATCCGCCGTCAGCCCGGTTCATCATTCAAGGTATTTTTGTACGGCAGTCTGCTGGAAAAAGGTATAACACTCGCTCAACCGCTGCTTGACGCGCCTGTTATAGTTGATTCTGGCACAATACGCGAATGGCGCCCCTCAAACTCGGATGATATCTTTACCAATGCCCCAAAGTCAATGATAAACGCAATAAAGCATTCGGTAAATGCATGTGCCGCACGCGCCATTACCGAATTAACAATACCTGATTCAGTTGTTTTATTTGCGCAAAGACTCGGCATTAAATCCCAGCTTCTCCCCTATCCATCCATCGCCCTTGGCACGTCAGAAGTCTCACCACTTGAGATGGCTTCTGCTTTCGGAGTATTTGCTTCCGGCGGGCTTTACGCAAGACCATACTCAATTGTAAAAATAGAGAATAAGGATAACCGCACGATTTATTCTCAGGGTATTGATACGGCAACAGTTGTTGATTCAGCAACATGCTATCTTTTATCAAAGGCACTTGAAGGAGTTATAGACGGAGGCACCGCTACTTCCGTGAGACATTTTTATACTGGTGTGGCTGCGGGTAAGACAGGTACTACACAGAATAGCACAGATGTATGGTTTGTCGGATACAATACAATGCTTTCAACGGCTATCTGGATTGGATATGATAACCCGTTGAGGAAACTCTCCGGCACTTACAAATACGGAGGCACGGCCTGCGCTCCTGTCTGGGGGAAAATGATGTCTGCGATTTCAGGTAAGATAAAAGGATTTTATGACAACAAATTTGCAAGACCCGAGACAGTACAGGATGCAGAACTCTGCGAGGACTCTGGTCAGTCTGCCGTGCCAAACTGTAAAAACAGGAAGATATATCCGGTCAATTTCCTGAAGCTTGAAGGCACCTGTAAACTTCATGGCACACAGGAAGCCACATCTGATTAATTTTTTTTATACGCCGGAAGACAAGGCTGTCGGATTGCATACATAAGGACTTCATTGTTGTGAGTACGCCGCCTTCCGTGTAAGATATTCGGTTATTGAAAGATTCTTAATCAGAGAATTGTTCCCTTCCTGGTTGAACACATAATGTACCGTATCAATATAATCCTCAATGACGTTTATTTTCTGAAGCGGAGTGATTATAAGCAACTGAAGTTTCAGCATCCTGAACAGTTCGAGAGCATAGCGGGTGGATTCGTCCGAGCCGCGCCCGAATGCTTCATCTATCATTACAAAACGGAATGAACGGCTCTTTTTCTCTTTCCATTCGATGCCGAACTGATAAGCTAAAGCTGAGGCCAGTATCGTATAGGCGAGCTTTTCCTTCTGCCCGCCCGATTTGCCGGAAGAATCGCTGTAAAATTCCTTTTCTGTATTATCTTCTATCCAGCGTTCGCTTGCCGTAAAGTTATACCAGTTACGCACATCGGTTACACGGTGTGTCCAGTTAATATCGGCCTGGGAGAGGCTGTTAAACCGGTCTATGATTTCTTTTACCCTGCCGAACTTTTCTTCTGTGTACAACATCTCTTCCTTCTCAGAGTTTTCGAGAGCTACACGAAGCATAGTCTTAAACTCTTTTATGTCGGAATCGACTGAGTCAGTCATGCCCAGTTCGATGTATGTTCCCTTGTCATATTCAATTGCTTTAAGCGAATGATTTATATCCCGGACTTTATTTCTTATATCGGAGCCTGATATATCGAGCTGGTTTTTGAATAGCACTATATCCTGAATAGTTCCTTCGTTTAAGAGACTTTTAAAGCGCTGTTCAAATTTCGGAAGGTCGTCCTGCCTTAGCTTTTCAGCTAGTGCGCGGAAGTCTTCAACTGATTCAAGCGATGCGTCAATCTCTATGGTTTCATCAGGGCAGGCGTTCTTATAATTCTGCATTTTCTTTATCAGCGAGAAGCTTACCTTCTTTAGTTTTGTGCCGGTCTGTTCTTTTTGTGATTCTATGAAACGGAACAGGTTATCTCTTATCTGTCCGATATTTTCAAGAGTTATTTCATCTGACTGAGAGAGTACGAACAGTTCACTGCTGTATTTTAGCAGGCTGACGGCTTCGGGAAGCTGAACAACCTCCGAGTTATCTTCTAATTTCCGTTTGCCCAGGTTAATTTTATTTTCAAGCGTAGTGAGTTCTTTGATAAGGGAAGTCCTGCGATTGTCGCAGTCGGTCAGCTCATCTTTAATCATAGTAAGCTGGATACGCATAGTTTTAAGCTTGTCGGAACTTTTCTCAAGATCTTCCTTCTCATACTTCAGGCGTTCTATGTCACCGGCATCTTTCTTCCAGTTAACAGAAGAAAACTCTTTAATCATCAAAAAGTCGTGGACATCGGTCTGTGTTTGCCTGAGTATTTTTTTTTCCTTTTTCAGCGTTTCGAGTTGTTTATCTATTTCTCCAATTTTATCGAGGAGAAGTTTCTGTCCATTTTTTATAGCCGAGACTTTGTCAGCATTAGACCAGCCCAGTATATAATTGCGTTTGTCAAGGATGTTTGATCTGTCATCTTTTTCATGGCGGAGACGGCCGCTTTTAAGTTGTCCTTCCTTTGTGATGGCGTTACTGTGGCGGAAGAAATCCTCCATATTTTCGCAGCATTCGTAATTAAATCTTTCGTAAAGCTGGCGGTGGAGGAAGTTATGGAAAATCGTATCGCGTTTAATTTCGAGTTTGTTCAATAACGAATTTCCGCTAAGACTGAAACTGGTTCTGCTGTTATCCTCAATCACTCTGAAATATACCAGGCGGCCCCTGATATTTGTAGAATTGATAAAACTGCTTATTTTTTGATATAACTTATCTGGGACGAGGATGCTTAGTCCGTAGCTGCGCAAAAGCCTTTCAGCGGCTCCTTCCCATGCGCTTTCCGATTGTCTTACCCTGATAAGTTCGCCTGCAAAGGGGACATCTTTTTCGCTAAGATTAAGTGACTGAATGATAAGTTCTCTTATTCTCAGATTTGATTCAGGTATTTGTGTTTTTCTTTTAGTAAGGGATTCAAGTTCTTCCCTTTCATTTTCATACTTATCCGTTTGTTCTTTTCGCTGAAGTTTTAATAAGTCTGTTTTTTTCTCTATTTCATCTATGTGAGAGTTAAATGATTTTTCCATCTGCACAGCCTGATGACGCTGACGGGTAAACTGTTCATTATTTTCGGGCATCTGAAGTCCGAGCGTCTGAGCAAGTTTTATATATTCATCAAAACTATGAACTTTTCTTTTTCTATCATCATTTAGGCGGACTATTTCCCTGTCTATTTCAAGCAGCCTGTGCCCTTCCACGTTATATTCAATCGAATTTTTTATTCTGAACTGTGAATCTGTGTGGTCGGAGAGTTCTTTGCTTACCGCTTCAAGCTGGCTACCCAGTATATTCTTATTTACTTCATCGTCTCTTAGTTCGCTCTTTAGCAGTTCGATTTTCTTTTCTGCAATGCAGTAAGGTATTGCTTTCATCCGCTCATCCAAAGCTACCGCCTCCGAGCTTATTATTTCATACTCTGCTGCTTCATCAATCAGCGGAATTAATTCTTCTACCTGACTCTTTGCTTTCAGGACAGACTGATGAGCAAGCGTAAGATTCTCGAAATTGCGCCTCAGCTCCTGGATCTTCTCCTTAACGTCTGTTTTCTCAAGCATGTGATTACGCACGAAATCTGTAAGATTACCAACGGATTTCATCGATACAGTCTGATATAAAAGGTCAAGCGCCTTTTCGCTTTTGATGCCGAAGATATTACGGAAGCGGATACTGTATTCGCTGAACTTTTCAAATATTTCTGTTTCCGCCATATTCTTCAATTTTTTTTTAAGCGATCCTATGCCGGCTCCGAAATTTGAGAAATGTTCTGCAATATTTAAGCTGACGGTTGAGAGGACGAAGAATTTCTCCTCTTTTTTATCTTTAATATAGAATACCTGCGCGAGCGTTATATTCTGATTATAACCTGCATTATGGAAATGCGCGAGCAGTACGGTATAATCGTTCTCATTTCTTAAATAAACGGGCTTTCCGCCTGCACCGAACTCATTTCTTTCGTTTTTATATTCTCCCCTGACGTATGCATAAAGCGTGCGCTCTTTAGTTCCTGCACCTGCAGCTTTGTTATAAACTATTTTCTGATGTGGCACCAGCAAAGTTGTGATAGCATCGACAAGAGTAGATTTTCCGGAGCCGATATCTCCGGTTAAAAGTGAATTACTTCCATGCGGTTCGATTTTCCATATTTTTTTATCAAACGTTCCCCAGTTAAGCATTTCGAATCTTTGCAGACGGAAGCCTGTCTGTGTCTGTTCTCTTATAATTTCAGATTGCTCTTGCATATTCTTCGAGTGTCCTTTTTAGTTCAATAAGCGTACTGGCCGAAATCTTTGCTTTTAATATTCGTTTTACTTCGAACTTGTCAGGTTCATTTACTTTTTTTAAGAAACCATAATCAAGGAGTTTGTTTATGTTTGCCTCGATACTATCCAGCAGTCTTGTTTCATTTGATTTATCAGGCAGGAAGACCCTTAGCATATCGGCAATTTCGGATTTACTCATAATCAGCCGGTCAGCCTGACCGCCGGAAAAATCAAACTCATTTAATTTTTCCAGCAGGAGGATGCACATCAGAGTTACAGGGTAGCTGAGATGTCTTTTAATTATTAAAGAAGGGAGCGGGGTCTCGTCATCTTTGGTATCCCTTTCCTTCAGGAAAGCGAAGCCCTCTGATTCAAATATCATTACGTCCAGTCCAATAACCGAAAAATATTCTTTTACCCGATGGCTGTGCGTAATCAGCAGATGCCACAATTCAGTTTCATCGCTGTAAATTATTCCCTGCAGCAGTTTAATTAATGCCGGGGCATAAGGGGCAGAAATTGTTGACATATTCATTTCGTATAAATTATCTCCGGTATAATAATGCTGTATTGTTTATTTTTTGCTTTACTGCTGATTAAAACAGTTTCCGTTACGGTTTCATTTATTACCGCGCGTTTATCCTTTGAAGCTATATCAATATATAAGACTACTTCAGCGAGACCTTTTTCGATTGGGAATCGTTCGAATACTTCTCTAAGCGGTATCTGTTCCCTGTCCACGAGCATTTCAGATATTTTATGTTTCAGATCTTCCGGATTAATATTTAGCTGTTTATATATAGCTTCGGTACTGATGTCGGTTGCGCCCTCTTCGCGTGTTTTATCTTCAATTACCGGCAGGCGTGGCGGATTATAGAGGGGGCGTTCCATTATCATTTCGACATTTGGTTTATCATCGATTTCCATAATATCTTTTTGTGTGGGGGCAAAATCCTTCAGCCTGACAGCCGACTGTTTAATTTCCCTGATAATTTCCATTACCCTTTTGTTCTCAATTCGTACTTTATCGTCCAGAAACTTTCTGAGTTGTTCTATCAGGTTATGATTTGTTTTATTCACCTTTTCGCCGGCTTCAATCAGGTCAGATTTTAGTCTGTCCACAAAGTAAACATTTTGCAGAGATTGAATCAGGGGGATATTCTGAACTGCATGAGTCAATTCATCAAGTTCGCTCTGTTTTTCCTGAGCCATAAGGAATTCCCAGAAAGCGTGGAAACTTTTCCCCTGGTCGCTTTCCCAGATAAAGTCATGAGTATTAAAGATATCCTGGAGAAATTTGCCTTTATTTGGCTGACCGGCGATTTGTTTTTCGCGGGCGGTGCGGTCGAGGTCGCGGAAGTTATACTCTATTTCCCTAAAATCCGAGAGCAATTTGCCTGCTGTTTCCTTAAGCTCGAAGAATCGTTCCTTAATTTGAGTATCATTAAGCCTTGCCGGTTCACCCTTCATGAGTTTTCCGATTTCCTTTTCAATTTCCTTTTTTTTCCTTTGGAGCATATCCAGCTGGTTGCGCGGGTCTCCGCCTCCTTTGTAGGCAATTTCTCTCAGCAGGTCAAGAATTTTAAGCAGGCGCGATTCCGTCCCGATGAATTCCTTTTTTTCTAATTCCCCCAGCGATTGCAAGGCCTTTTCACTTGAAGGAGTAAGTTCATACAAAGCCGTATCAGAGCCAAATGTATAATATTTTCTTAGGAAGCCTTCATTTGTCCATCTGTCGAGATAAACCCTTACATTTTCGGAGGGGAAATCATCCGGATAAGCCTGCTGAATCTCGAAAAGGAAGTCGGTGAGTTCTGACTCCAGTTCATCGGCCGGGATATAATTTCTGGATAGTTTTTTAAAAGCTGATTTAAGGAAGGAGGCAATCAGCGGAAAAGAATCCGCCCGCAGTAATTTTAATGCGGGGTTATGCTCCTTATAATACCGTAGCTCTTCATAATCAGATACCATTTCTAATCCTTTGCGTTGGTTGTCAGCCAGTTCTACTTTATGTTAATAAAAGCCGGAGTAAAAAGCAAACAGGAACTAATTTTTATCAATTTCCGGAAGTTTTGCAACAGAGAAATTCAGGAACTGATATATCTGATTAATTGCTCTATTGGCAAATAATCAGTATTCCGTTTAACATAAGTTACTATAATATCATTTAGAATGTCAAGTAAAAATTGTAAAATATCTTAGACATAAAGAGAAAGGTGTGTACGACAAATTTGTACATGTCAGGCGTGATTATTCATTACCTGTCTAAAACACGGATTAAAAAGATTCTGCGGGTTCCACGTCTCAGGACAAAGTTGTCAGGTTAAGACAGAAAACTTTTATTGCGCCCTTTCAGGGCTTATGGATTTTTATTCTGTTTTGTTCGATGGGCTGTTGCCCATCGCTGATATATTTCGCCCTTTCAGGGCTAATTCAGCCCTGAAAGGAAACTTTTCCGCCAAATACTTCAGTAAATTTAAGATGGGTTTCCCCCTGAATAGCTTTTTCTTTGAATATTTCCGGAAGCTGGATACCCTCGTTAACCGGCTTAATCTGAAGCCCAATATATTTATCTGATATCCTGATATAAAAATCAACATTAAATAATCTGTCCCATTCGTCAGGCGATGGTTCTATCTTAATTTCCAGAATCTTTTCAAGCTGTCCATAAATTGTTTCTATTTCTGTCATATAGCCATCAAAAGTTCGCCGGATAACTAAATTTACCATATATTCTATACAATCTTCTTCGGTAATATCATCAAGTTCAGCCTGAACAACCTCTGTTATTTTTACAAAAAGTCTTTTACCAAGTTCAACTATGTGTTCTTTATTTTTAACATTTGTAAAGTAGTATTCTTCCCATTCTTCAACGGTTTTTGGTGAGCATTTTCTAATTGATTCTGAAGTTGGTCCAGCGTTACGCTTGAAGTTCAGTTGGAACCGATTCATTACACTATTTAGAATCCATTCTTTAGCCATTCATATCTCCTATTAGAAGAAGAAATTTATTTTTGTATTTAAAGTTTACTGCGGTATCAACTATGGCAAGTTTTTCTTTTATCAGATGAGCGTTAATAAAAGTTTTATTTTGTAAATAGAGGTAACAGAGAAGGTGATTTTTATCATCATATTTTTGTTCGTCATATTTTAGATATACCCTTTGTCCTCTTGTTTTATTAATCAGGAAATCTATTGCTTTGTCGCTTACTTCTATATTTTCTTTTATTCCAATTAGTTTTACAACCAGATCATTATTCAGCTTTATCACTTCTGTACTTATTACTTCTTTTACTGAAAAATATTCCTCCCTCTTCCCGCTTTCTTTATCAAGCTTTGAACCAAACTGAAGTTTTTTCACATCTATTTTTTTATCAAGTTTATGCGGGTCTGTAAATATGTATGGTTGCTTTTCAATTTCTTTTTTAAAATCTACCGGAAGATTTTTTTGTCTGACAAACTCATACGAATGATTTTCAAATAATTTATTCTCATTAACAGATAGCTTTCCTTTAATGTCAGGAATATATTCGGAGTTAATTTCATAACCAATCGAATTTCGATATAGATTTTTTGCTGCCAGGGATGTAGTTCCGCTTCCAAGGAACGGGTCAAGAATAGTATCTCCGAAAAATGAGAACATTTTAATAAGTCTTTTGGGAAGTTCTTCGGGAAACATAGCAATATGACTATCCTGTTTTGCGCCGCTAAAATTCCAATGCCCCTGGAAATATGTATTCCATTCCTCAGTAGTTAACCTGGAGAGTTCTTTGTTCTCTTTGGATACTACCGGAGGAGTTCCAATTTTTTTGAATACAAGAATAAACTCATAATCCAGTTTTAGGATACCGTTGCGCGGATAAGGGAAAGACCCCATAATAGTTGCGCCGCCGGTTGTATTAGTTGTTGTAACCTTCTGCCAGATAACAGATCCCATGTAATCAAGACCTATTGTTTCGCAAAACTTTATTATTTCAGTCCGGATAGGGATTACTTTATATCGTCCGTAGTAAACAGAACGTGCAAACTGATCTCCGATATTAATACATAAACGGCATCCGCTATGAAGAACGCGATAAGATTCCTTCCAGACAAGATTAAGATTATTTATATAGTCTTCATAACTGTCATTATACCCGATTTGTTCTTTAGTTCCATAATCTTTTAACTGCCAGTATGGCGGAGAAGTAATAATCAGATGAACAGAGTCGTCATTCAGTTCACACATAGATCTGGAATCCCCGTTTATTATTAAGTGCTTCGAGTTCACTTTTTCACCTGTTTAATTTTTCTTTATCAAAGATACTTAAATTCAGAGAAGATTCTATAATTTAATATTCTCTGTGCGGCATGGGGGGTTCCATGCCGTAGCAAAGAATAATCTAAACTGTGATTTGTATGATTTATATGATAACGCAATAATCAGGGAATGAATCATAGTTAATCATTTGATCAAGAGGATCACAGTTCTGACAGGTCAGGCATCTGGTGTGCCTGGTTCAGGGGGAGCGGGGGGAGGATCCTGCTTATGCCGTATGCCGAGGTCGTCAATTTTGCGGGCTTCCGTGTACTGGACATACTCAGCCTGGTTAGTTGTGTTTATCCCAAACATAAAGTTATCGAGTTCGGCCAGGATGCTGTCGCACTCGGTAAAATATTGTTTAAGAAGCTTGGTTGCCGCGCTACTCATGGACAGGCTGCTACCGGTTGAACTCAGCTTTTCATCGAAGGTATCGACCATTCCTTCGTATTCTGTAATTACCTGTTGGGTAATGTCAAAGTCAACAAGACTGACTTTGTTGGCATTAAGGAGTGTTCTGATCTCCTTAACTTTACTCAGCAGGTCGGCCTCACGCATTTTCTGCATTACTGATTTCGAAGTTTTGCAGGCATCAATAATTTCCGGGTTATTTATTCCGACCCCGTAGTTCTCAGCAAGTCCCATCAGCCTGCGTGATTCAAGGATAAGGGTCTCCTTGAATTCGTTCTTTGTCCTTGTCTTTCCGGTTCGTTGCTCATCCTTTGTCTCGCCCATCTGCTCAATCTTTGCGACCTGAGCAGTATAGCGGGTAAAGGTGTCTGCAAATTTCGGTTTAATGGCAATTACCGGTGCCAGTCCGTCCAGCACGCCTTTTACTGCCTTAAACATTCTTAATTTGTTTGACTGGTCGTCACTAAAAGTTATCCAGGTTCCCATAACAATTCTCCTTGAAATTTATCATGAAATGATTGTTTAATGTTCCCGGTATTTCCGGGAAGCTCTATGAATAAAAGGAATCTGTCTGAAATCACGGATTAAACAGATTTCACAGATTCCACGTATCAGGACAAAGTAGTTTTTATATTTATTCTTTTTTTAGCGGGTATGATTTATTTCATATTGTTCTGTGCCGTTACAGGAATCACACAAATCATAGTCCGGATAAATTCTGCATAACATGAATCAGTAAGTTCTTCTCCTGAAAGACTATCAGTAATATATATAATTATTTTATAAAAAACATCAGTATAAGTACGTAGTTCCACGTTAACAGATACGTAGTTTCACGGGTAAATTTGCGAACAGTTCGCAAATTTACTGAATTATGGCTGAGATTTTATAATTTATTCATGTTATGGGAAACCTGTCCGGAATACGGGTCAGAGAGATTGCACGAGTTTCATATATCAGGGAAGTCATATTTGTTATTCCGGGGTGATGCCTGCAGAGTCATGCGGTGCAATGGGAGGTGGAATATCGATGTTTTTTTTTTGTGCGGATACATCGGGCATGTAAATCCGGAACGGGATTATACTTTGTCTTACAGGGTTATCATTTTGCGGCAGAAGGCTGTTGCTTCGCGGGCGGGGATTATCGATTCGCGACAGAATGCTGATGCTTCGCGATTGAGGATTATCATTCCGGGTTAGGATGCTGTTGATTTGCGGGCGGGGGTTATTATTTTTCGGGAGTCCGCGTTCTCTTCGCGCATGAGGGTTGTCATTTTCTGTGGGTCTGTTCTCTCTCCGTGCATGGGAATTATCATTTTTCGGGAGTCTGAGGTCTTTCCGCAGTCGGAGGTTGTTTCATTGTAGTCAAATGTTGTGTCATCGCTGTCAGGCTTTGTCGCTTCGCGGTCAGGGATTGTGTCATCGCTGTCAGGCTCTGTGTCATCACGGTCGGGGATTGTGTTATTTCTGTCAGGCGTTGTGTCATCGCGGTCGGGGATTGTGTCATTTCTGTCGGGCGTTGTGTCATCACGGTCAGGGATTGTGTCATTTCTGTCAGGCTTTGTGTCATCACGGTCGGGGATTGTGTCATTTCTGTCAGGCGTTGTGTCATCGCGGTCGGGGATTGTATCATTTCTGTCAGGCTTTGTGTCATCGCGGTCAGGGATTGTGTCATTTCTGTCAGGCTTTATTGCTTCGCGATCGGGGATTATTGCTTTGTGGCACGCTGTTGTTGCTTTGCGGGCGGGTTTTATTGCTTTGTGGCACACCGCTGTTGCTTTGTGGCGCGTTGCTGTTTCTCCGCGACTGGGGGGCATTGCTTCCCTGACGGGTGTTATCGCTCTGCGGTCCGGCTTTGTCGTTCCGCAGCACGTTGCTGTCGTTTCGCGGATGGCTTCAGAATTATGCTCAGGAAGTCATTGGAATTAAGCTACCGGGGCGATTCCATATCCGAAACCATGTACAGTTACATTATTTTTCCAGTAAAGCTACGCTTTCTATATGATAAGTATGCGGGAACATATCCACAGGTTTCACCTTAATCAGGCGGTAGCCTTCTTCCCTGAATAACTTCATATCGCGCACCTGTGTGGCCGGGTTGCAGCTGATATAAACAATCCTTTCGGGGGCAAGTTTTACCACGTCCCTGATAGTAACCGGGTTCATGCCGCCTCTTGGCGGATCAATGATTATTACGTTTGGTTCGGGGATTTTATTTTTATCAACAATCTGCAGAAATGAGCGGTTAAGGTCGGCAGTAATAAAATGCACATTTTCAACACCATTAAGCTGACGGTTACTTTCGGCATCACGGACAGATGCTTCTACGGTTTCAAATGCAAAAACTTCCCTGGCAGAGTTGGATATATAGACAGATATTGTTCCAGCGCCTGAATATAAATCATAAACGACATCGTTTTTATTTATCATTCCGAAGTCAAGAGCCGTTTTATATAACAGTTCTGCCTGAAGCGTGTTGGTTTGGAAGAATGAGCTGGCGCTGATGCGGAATTTGAATCCGCCGATTGTTTCATAAATATATCCATCGCCATGATAAATAATTTCATAGTCGCCAAAGGCTGTCTGCCCCATTTTTTCGTTGATATTATTAATAACTGTGGTTACTTCGGGGACGGCTTCGAGCAATCCATTTTTATATTCCGTCAGAAGCTCATGGTTTTCCCCGGATGTTACGAGGTTGACCATTAAGTCGTTGGAATGATGCGTTTTTTTTATAATAAGGTTTCTTAAATAACCGGAGTGAGTTTTGGTCGAATAAATTGTTATGTTACGCTGTTTGAAGAATTCGCGTGTAAAGTTTAGTATTTTATTGCTTCCGGCTGACTGGAGGAAGCATTCGTCTATGTCGAGCACTTTGTCGTAAATATTCGGAAGATGGAGTCCGAGAGCAAAATTTCGTTCTACATCTGTATCGATTTCCTCTTTACGAAGCCATCTGCGATCGGCAAAGGAATATTCCATTTTATTTCTGTAATAAAAGATATTGGCTGACGGGGCGATATTTTGATATTCGAAATCCTTAAAGCCGCCTAAATGTTCTAGGATATCGAGAGCCTGTTCCTGTTTATACTTCAGTTGTGATTCATAATTCAAATCCTGCTGTTTACAGCCTCCACAGACGCCAAAGAATTTACATCCGGCAGTTACCCTTTCTTCTGAAGGCTTCAGTATCTCAACTGTTCTTGCCTCGGCGTATGATTTCTTCACCTTAGTAATCATTGCGAGAACCTTATCTCCGGGATATGAACCGCTGACAAAGATTACAAAATTCTTCTGTTCTTCCTGAAGCGCGTACAGTTCCTTTGTATCCTGATGTTCCGTTTTGACTTCCATTGGAATTTTAGCTATTCCCTTACCTTCGTAGGCGTATTTAGTTATATCCAGTTCTATCAGGTCATTTTTTTTCAAACTATATTCTCCGTGGTTTATTCATGAGTTGTATTTTTCTGAAGGAGGAGTACCTTAAAGCCGATTATTTTATCGCCTCCCTGCCTGAGGTAAACGTTAGTTTCATGGCTTATTCTTTTAAGTAATTTCTTATTATATATTTTCTCATCTTCGCTAAGCTGTTCCTGCTGGTCTTTCAGGTTATTTGAGCTTGCCCAGTAAAAATTTCTAAGAGTGCGGCTAAGGTCAGCGACAAATAACACATTGAAATTTCTTTCCTCATAATACCTATTTAGTTTATCTTTGTGCATAGGGACAAGTCCGCTGTCGTTCCAAAGATTCTGAATAAAAACAGGGATATTGTCAGAAAGCGCGATAATTTCGCCTACATATAAATAGCCATCGGGTTTAAGTATTCTTTTTATTTCCTTTACGATTTTATTTCTAAGCAAGCCTGAGATAGAAGCCTGTGCATAGACCAGGTCAAAGCCGGAAGTTTTAAAGTCAGTACTTTCAAAGGTCATCATTCTGACAAGGACATTGTCGTTATTTTCCAGTATCAGGTTGGAATTCATGTAAGAATCATAGTCTTCAACAATCAGGAATACCTTATTTCCGCTTTCCCTGGCTAACTCTTCGGCAATTTTTTCTGAGTTAGCTCCGAATAC
>JBAXDX010000015.1:0-43756 GCA_037140715.1 Ignavibacteria bacterium | reverse complement strand
GCGCTTTCTTTGCCTTAATCATAACGCTGCCGGGCTGTGAGTACGATTATGATTATGAGTAAGATTAAGAATGGGGGATAAGAGTTGAAATATGCGGTGGACGGTTGTCGATAACCCGAAAACAGCCAAACCGACCATTTCCTCAATCACAAATGCTTCGTTTGGTCCCCACGGAGCATTTACTATATGTCGAACGCTCCGTTTGATGCTCACGGAGCATTTGTTATATGTCGAATGCTCCGTGGGGACCAAACGGAGCATTTCCTTAATACCAAACGGTCGGTTTGGTCCTCACGGAGCATTATTTAAAGAGGAAATGCCTTATTTCATCCTCATTGCTCTTTTGACAGGTTTCATAAGCTTGGATGGTTCCTGTTCCGCAGTTTCCATTTATGAATATCTGATACCGGATAAACAATTGCTTATTAAAATCTAAAATATTAGCCTGCTGGTACATATTTATCCTTCTTAATACACATATTTGTTTATTTATCAGTTTATTCAGTATATTGAGAAACGGAAAAGGATTTTTTATTATAAAATGAACAGAATCTCTTATATTAAAATATTATTTTAGAGCGGGCGTGGCTGACCCTGTCTGGTCATGCTGATATGTGGTGAACAGCACTCTTTTTCTCCTCGGTTTTAGTGTGCCGGGGCGCAAGTCAGTTACCGGCATAATATATTAAATTCGATAAGCGCTAAAAATTAAATTGTTACCGGTGTCTATTATAAAGCTGTATCACTAAGATGTACAGCGACAAAGATAATTCAGCTATTATTGTGAATTTATGGAGATAAGATGAGCCTGCTTTGTAATAAAGGGATACATACTTGGAGATGTACAGAATGTGGAGAATTCAAAGACGAAGTTTCTGATGAACTATCGTCTAAGCATAATTTCGAAAATACTGAGAACAGCCTTTCTAAAACAGTAAGAATTAGCAGTCAGATCTGGATGAAAGAGAATCTGGCTGTTGAATATTACAGGAACGGAGATATCATCCCGCAGGTGCAGGATGCAGAGGAGTGGGCTGATATTAAAACGGGTGCCTGGTGTTATTATGATAACAAACCGGAAAACAGCAAATTGTATAACTGGTATGCAGTAAATGACAAAAGAGGACTTGCTCCGGAAGGCTGGCATATCCCGACATGTATGGAATTACAGGTATTAAAAACATCAGTAAACAATAACGGCAACATATTAAAAGCAATCGGGCAGGGAGTTGACAACGGAACGGGCACAAATGTCAGCGGTTTTTCTGCATTGCTTGCCGGATACCGCTATAATAATGGCGAGTTCTACAGCTTTACAAGCAATACTTACTTCTGGAGTTCTGAGGAGTACGATACTGTGCTTGCATATTATATGGGGCTGTACTATTTTGTCAGCAATATCAATATGTATAACAATAGCAAAAACTGTGGCTTTAGTGTCAGGTGTATTAAAGATAATGAAACTGTCTGACCCCGGTTCTGTCTGATATTTAATAATTATATTTACTATAGCGGTAAGTATAATCAAAACAGTTAACCGGATGATGAGAACCGAAAAAATGTTGATAATCTGATAAATAAGGATGAACGGAAATAATTTTGTTTATGCTGAAAGTGTAAACTATATTCATTTACCTTGGATTTAAGGCAAAATCAGATGTTATTCAGGAAGACTGAAAAATAAGAATTAAAAATTGGTGAAGTTTACTTGACAATATGGTAATATCTCTATATATTTACGCTCTGAATTTTATGACGATATGCAGGAGGTTATTTAGTGCCCACGATAAATCAGTTAGTAAGAAAAGGTCGTGTCCAAATTTTGGCTAAAAATAAAGCGCCAGCGCTTGAAGCATGCCCGCAAAAGCGAGGAGTATGTACCAGGGTATATACGACTACACCCAAAAAGCCAAATTCAGCTCTTAGAAAAGTAGCAAGAGTCAGGTTGACGAATGGAATGGAAGTAACTGCTTATATTCCCGGAGAAGGACATAATTTACAGGAGCATTCTATCGTTCTTATCAGAGGCGGAAGAGTCAAGGATTTGCCTGGAGTACGCTATCATATAATCAGGGGTACTTTAGATACAAGCGGTGTGTCAGACAGGAAGAAATCAAGATCAAAATATGGCGCTAAGAAACCTAAAATAAAATAAAATTATATGAGAAAAAAAAGAGCGGAAAAAAGATATATTAAACCAGACCCAAAGTTTAATGATTTGGTACTGGCTAAATTTATTAATGCAATCATGTATGACGGGAAGAAATCGGTTGCGCAGCGTGTCGTATATGACAGTTTTGGTGTTATTGAAGAGCGCACTAAAAAAAGTGCTATTGAAGTTTTTACCAAAGCTGTAAATAATGTTCAGCCTTATGTTGAAGTAAGAAGCCGCAGAGTTGGCGGAGCTACTTATCAGGTACCTATGGAAGTCAGGCCGGAAAGAAGACTGGCATTAGCTTTCCGTTGGATTAAAACATACGCTCGTTCGCGAAATGAAAAATCAATGGCGGCAAAGTTAGCTTCGGAATTAATTGCTGCTTCAAATGGTGAAGGTTCTTCAATAAAGAAAAAAGATGATACACATAAGATGGCTGAAGCAAACAAAGCTTTCGCTCATTTTAAATGGTAATTTAAGGATTAATGTAGTTATATGTCAGAAAAAGTTAGCATAGATAAAGTACGAAATATTGGGATAATGGCTCATATAGATGCCGGCAAAACCACTACTACTGAGCGAATTTTATTCTATACCGGGAAAACGCACAGGATTGGTGAAGTTCATGATGGTGCGGCTACGATGGATTGGATGGAGCAGGAAAAGGAAAGAGGCATTACAATTACAAGCGCCTCAACTACATGTTTTTGGAGGAGTCATCATATAAATATTATCGATACCCCGGGTCATGTTGATTTTACTGTTGAAGTAGAAAGGTCATTGCGTGTTCTTGATGGTGCTGTTGCGTTATTCTGTGCTGTTGGCGGAGTAGAACCTCAGTCAGAAACAGTATGGCGTCAGGCTGATAAATACGGAGTGCCACGTTTAGCTTTTGTTAACAAAATGGACAGGGTCGGAGCTGATTTTTTCCATGCTATCGATATGATGAAGGAAAGATTAGGCGCGAATGCGGTACCTATTACTTTGCCAATCGGCGAAGGTGATTTATTTGCGGGAGAAATCGATTTAATTACTAATCAGGCAAGAATGTACCATGAGGATGGTTATGGCGCTTCTTTTGACGAAATTGAAATTCCAGAAAGTCTAAAGGAATATACAAATAAATATCGTACTTTAATGCTCGATGCTGTCTCTGATGTTGATGATACTTTACTTGAAAAATATCTTGACGGTCAGGAAATATCTGAAAATGAAATTAAAAAGGTATTGAGACAGGCAACTATTCAGGGGAAAATCATACCTGTTTTATGTGGCTCTTCATTTAAGAATAAAGGAGTCCAAAAGCTTCTGGATTCAATTATAGACTTTTTACCGTCTCCGGTTGATTCTGGTAAGCTCGAAGCACATCATCCTGATTCCAATGATTTGATTTTACGTAATATTAATGTTAATGAAGAATTTGCAGGACTTGCTTTCAAAATTCAGACAGACCCTTTTGTCGGGAAACTGACATACGTAAGATGTTATAGCGGGCGTTGTTCTGCGGGATCTTATGTATATAATAGTGTCAGTGGTAAAAGGGAGAGGATCGGACGTATTTTGCAGATGCACGCAAATCATCGAATGGATATAGATGAAATTCAGGCTGGTGATATTGCAGCGGTAGTTGGTTTGAAATATACAAGAACGGGCGATACGCTTTGTTCAGAAAAAGAACTTATCGTTTTAGAGAAAATGATTTTTCCTGAACCTGTTATTCAAATAGCAATTGAACCTAAAACTAAGGCTGACCAGGAAAAGCTTTCTGATGCGTTGTCTAAACTATCTGATGAAGACCCTACATTTAAAGTAAAAGTTGATGGTGAGACCGGGCAGACGCTGATTAGCGGTATGGGCGAATTGCATCTTGAAATACTTGTTGACAGAATGAGAAGAGAGTTTAAGGTTGAGGCTAACGTTGGTCGTCCTCAGGTTGCTTACCGCGAATCAATTACTACAACTGTTTCTGCCGAAGGTAAATTTGTAAAGCAGTCAGGTGGCAGAGGTAAATTCGGGCATGTCTGGGTTGAGTTTAGTCCTAATGAGCAGGGAAAGGGATACGAGTTTATTAATGCAATTGTCGGAGGGGTAATACCGAAAGAATATATACCCGCTGTTTCCGTTGGAATTCAGGAAGCATTGCGTAATGGTGTTATCGCGGGTTTCCCGGTAGTTGACATTAAAGCAAAATTATATGATGGTTCTTATCATGATGTGGATTCAGATGAAATATCATTTAAGGTTGCCGGTTCATTTGCCTTCAAAGAAGGTGCAAAAAGAGCAAAGCCTGCTTTATTAGAACCTATTATGTCAGTAGAAGTTACCACACCTGAAGAATATTTGGGTGATGTTATGGGCGATCTGAATGCCCGGAGAGGAAAAATCGAAGGTTTTATAGCGAGAAAAGATGCTCAGGTCATTAAATCAATAGTTCCGTTATCTGAGATGTTTGGTTATTCAACCATTTTAAGATCAATGACGCAGGGCAGAGCTATTTATTCGATGCAATTTTCTCATTATTCAGAAGTACCAAAATTTATTGCTGATGAAATAGCTGAAAAAACTCAACTAAAAAAAACTGCTCTATCAATATAAAAATTTAAGAATATAAAAATAATAAAAAAAGGAGTATTTCGATGGCCAAAGAGAAATTCGATCGTAGTAAACCGCATGTTAATGTTGGTACAATTGGTCACGTTGATCATGGTAAAACAACTTTAACCGCTGCAATCACAATGGCTTTAAGCAAGAAAGGTCTTTCTGCAAAGAGAACTTTTGATAGTATTGATAATGCGCCGGAAGAAAGAGAGAGGGGTATCACAATTGCTACTGCTCACGTTGAATATTCTACTGCAAACAGACATTATGCACATGTTGACTGTCCGGGGCACGCTGATTATGTAAAAAATATGATTACAGGTGCGGCTCAAATGGATGGAGCTATATTAGTTGTTGCTGCTACTGATGGTCCAATGCCTCAGACACGCGAGCATATTCTTTTAGCTCGTCAGGTTGGTGTGCCGAAAATGGTTGTTTTTATGAATAAAGTAGATGCAGTCGATGATGATGAATTAATAGAACTTGTTGAAGTAGAATTAAGGGAGCTTCTAAACAAGTATGAATTCCCCGGTGATGAAATTCCAATTATAAAAGGTTCTGCTCTTAGAGCTTTGGAAGCAGCCAGCGATGATTCTATTCCTGTTACAGATGAAAGATTAAACTGTATCTGGGAATTAATGGAGGCAGTTGATTCATACATACCAATTCCGGAAAGAAGCATTGACAAGCCATTTTTAATGCCTGTTGAAGATGTTTTCTCCATTACCGGACGCGGAACTGTTGCTACAGGAAGAGTTGAAAGAGGTCAGGTTAGAATTCAGGAAGAAGTTGAATTAATAGGACTTGGACTTCATAAGAAGACTGTTGTTACAGGTATCGAAATGTTTAGAAAGGAATTAGATTCAGCGATGGCTGGAGATAATGCCGGTTTATTGTTGAGAGGCGTTGATAAAAATGAAATTGAAAGAGGTATGGTATTAGCAAAAGGCGGTAGCATCACTCCTCATAAATTATTTGACGGTGAAGTTTATATTTTGTCTAAAGAAGAGGGTGGCAGACATACACCTTTCTTTAATGGTTACAGACCACAGTTTTATTTTAGGACTACTGATGTTACAGGTATTGCATCTTTACCTGAAGGTACAGAAATGGTTATGCCAGGCGATAATGTAAAGTTAAAAATTGATCTTATTACTGAAATTGCAATGGAAGAAGGTTTAAGGTTTGCTATTCGTGAAGGCGGAAGAACTGTAGGCGCGGGTGTTGTAACTAAAATACACGCATAAAATTTTAGTTTCTAAGAAGATTATATTTCCTTTTGAATTCAAAACAGGAGCAAAATAGTGCCGAGTCAAAAAATAAGAATAAAATTAAAATCGTATGATCATATTCTTATTGATAAATCAACTGAGAAAATTATTAAAACTGTAAAAAGTACAGGTGCTGTAGTCGCTGGTCCGATCCCATTGCCTACAAAGAAAACTATATATACTGTTTTAAGGTCGCCTCATGTTGATAAAAAATCAAGAGAACAATTTGAGATAAGAGCGCATAAAAGAATCATTGATATACATAATTCGAATAATAAAACCGTCGATTCTTTAAGCAAACTTGACATTCCGGCGGGTGTAGATATTGAGATTAAGTTATAAGGATAAAAAATAATGCCAGGATTAATTGGTAGAAAATTAGGGATGAGTAATGTATTTACCAGTGACGGGCAGCTTCTGCCGGTTACTATAATTAAAGCTGGACCTTGTCCTATCCTTGGTATCCGTACTAATGAAAGAGATGGTTATAAGTCTCTGCAAATTGGTTTTGGTTCGAAGAAAAAGTCGCGGGTTAACAAAGCTGAAATGGGTTTTTATACAAAGAACAATACAGATCCTGTCCTTGTAATCAAAGAGTTCAGGAATTTTGACGAAACTCAGTATAAGATAGGCGATAAAATAACCGTTAGTCTTTTTAATGAAGGCGACAAAGTCAAAATTACCGGGAAAACTAAAGGAAAAGGGTTCCAGGGCGTTATGAGACGTCATGGTTTTGGTGGAGTCGGAGGTACAACACATGGACAAAGCGACAGATTACGTGCGCCTGGTTCTATTGGATCAAGTTCGTATCCTTCAAGAGTCTTTAAAGGACAAAGAATGGCTGGCAGAATGGGTTTTGAAAATGTAACCATTTCTAATCTTAAGGTTATTAAGGTAATGCCAGAGGAAGATATTTTAATGGTTAAAGGCTCAGTTCCCGGAGCAATTAATTCAATTGTGGAAATAAATAAGTAAACCGGTCTTAAAATGATTATTGATATTTATAAAATTAACGCTGAAAAATCTGGCGATAGTATTGAACTTGATGATGAGATATTTAATACTGAACCAAATCATACTGCTATCTTCCTTGCTGTTAAAGCATATTTGGCAAATCAACGTCAGGGTACACATAAAACCAAGGAAAGAAATGAAGTCCGTGGTGGTGGAAGAAAGCCCTGGAGCCAGAAAAGTAAAGGCGGCGCACGTGCAGGTACAAGCAGATCACCATTATGGGTCGGAGGCGGTACTGTTTTTGGCCCGCGTCCAAGAACTTATACTCAGAACCTGAATAAAAAAGTAATAAAGCTGGCAAGAAAATCTGCATTTTCATTAAAGTTAAGAAATGAACAGATGATTATTGTGGATGAAATTAAGTTAGATGCTCCAAAAACTAGTGATTTATATAAGATTATTAAAGCATTTAATCTTGTGAATAAAAAAACTCTTATACTAACGAATGGTAAAGACGAAAATATATATAAGTCGGGAAGAAATATCAGTAACCTAAGGGTACTTGAAGCTCAAAAAGCATCTACTTATGATTTATTGAATAACCAGGTAGTTATGATTCTAAAGAGTACTATTAATGAAATAGAAAAAACTTTCATAAATAAATAAAATAGGCAGATATTAAATGCGCGGTATATTAATACAACCATTGCTAACTGAGAAGATGAATTCTTTAGTTGAGACCCAGAATAAATATGGGTTTATAGTTGATTATAATTCTAATAAAATAGAAATATCAAAATCTGTTGAGATGAAGTTTAATGTAAAAGTTATTGGTGTAAATACCATTAGATACGCTGGAAAAAGCAAGACTCAGTTTAGAAAAGGCGGGAGATTTACCGGAAATACCGCACGCTTTAAAAAAGCTATAGTTACTTTGAAGAACGGCGACAAAATTGATCTTTTTGAAGAAGTTAAATAATTTATTGTATGGAGTTGGAGTAGAGCTTAATGGCAATTCGTAAATTAAAACCAAATACACCGGGCACCCGATTTCTATCTTATGCGTCTTTTGAAGAAATTACTAAGAGCAAGCCGGAAAAATCTCTGACAAGCTCGTTAAGTAAATCTGGCGGTCGTAATAATCTTGGTCATATTACTGCCAGGCATATTGGTGGCGGACACAAAAGACAATACCGGATTATTGATTTCAAAAGAGATAAGCATGGTATTCCTGCAAAAGTATTTGCAATTGAATATGATCCAAACAGAACTTCGCGAATTGCATTACTGCATTACAGCGATGGTGAGAAGAGATATATAATTGCACCGGACGGTTTAAAGGTTGGTGAAACCATCACATCCGGTACAGGAAGTGAAATTAAAATTGGAAATGCACTTAGAATTAAAGATATGCCTCTTGGAAGTTTCCTGCACAATGTTGAGTTAAAGCCTGGTAAAGGCGGTCAGCTTGGAAGAAGCGCCGGATGTTCTGTGCAACTGGTAGCTAAAGAAGGCAAGTATGCTCAGTTACGTTTGCCGTCAGGCGAAGTAAGAATGGTGAATGTTGAATGTATGTCAACTTACGGTACTGTTGGAAATACAAACCATGAGAATATAAGTATTGGTAAAGCAGGCAGAAACAGATGGTTAGGTATTCGTTCGTATGTTCGTGGAGTTGCGATGAATCCGGTAGATCATCCAATGGGCGGTGGCGAAGGTAAAACATCCGGTGGCGGTCATCCGGTATCTCCATGGGGAAAACCAGCCAAAGGTTATAAAACCCGTAAAAAGAAAAATCAGTCAAATAAATTTATTATTAAACGCCGTAAGGTTTAGAGAGTAGTTATAATGCCCAGATCAGTAAAAAAAGGTCCATATATAAGCACGAAATTGAATTTGAAGATACAACATCTTAATGATTCCAATCAAAAGAAAATCATTAAGACCTGGTCTCGTTCGAGTACAATTTCACCGGAATTTGTTGGTCATACAATCGCTGTGCATAATGGAAACAAGATGATACCAGTTTATGTTTCAGAAAACATGGTAGGACATAAGTTAGGTGAGTTTTCTCCTACTCGTATATTCAGAGGTCATCCTGGAACAAAAGCAGAGAAAACGTCAAAAGTTAAATAGAAGGAATTAATCAGGTTATGGTTGCAAAAGCTACACACAAATATATAAATTCGTCACCTCGAAAAATGCGACTTTTAGTTGATTTAATACGGGGGATGTCTGCTGATAAGGCTTTGGAAACTTTACATTTTCATCCTAAGCATGCCTCCAAAGATGCTGAAAAAGTTTTAAGGTCTGCAATTTCGAATCTTTTTAATAAAAGCGATTCGATCAGGCTTGAACCTTCAGACCTTGTTGTTTCTGAAGCGTTTGTTAACCAGGGACCTGCGTTAAAAAGAGTATTACCCGCGCCTATGGGCAGGGCTTTTAGAATAAAGAAAAGGTCTAATCATTTAACAATAATTGTTGCTACTAAAGGGCAAATCTAAGGAGGATTTTTGGGACAGAAAACTAATCCCGTTGGATTACGATTAGGTATAATTAGAGGTTGGGATTCTAACTGGTATGAAAGTAAAAGTTACGCTTCCAAACTCATGGAAGATAGTCAGTTTAGGCAGTATGTCAGAAAAAGATTAAAAAAAGCAGGTATATCCCGTATCGTTATTGACAGAACATCTAAGAACATTATTTTAACTATTCATACTTCAAGACCTGGTGTAGTTATTGGTAAAAGCGGTAAAGAAATTGCCCAGCTTGAGCAGGAATTAAAAAAGATTACTGATAAAGATGTAAAAATACAAATTTCTGAAATAAAACGACCTGAGCTGGACGGGTATTTAGTTGCTGAAAACATAGCTTCTCAGCTCGAAGGCAGAATATCTTTTAGAAGAGCTATGAAAGGTTCAATAACTTCAGCGATGAGAATGGGAGCTGAAGGAATTAGAATTATGTGTGCCGGAAGGCTGGGCGGGGCTGAAATGGCAAGAACCGAGCAATATAAAGAAGGAAGAATTCCTTTACATACATTGCGAGCGGATATTGATTATGCAACAGCTACAGCAAGAACAATTTATGGTGCTATTGGGATAAAAGTCTGGATATGTCACGGTGAAATTCTTGGTAAAAGACCGACAGAGTAAATCAAGGAGTATAATTTATGTTAATGCCAAAAAGAGTTAAATATAGAAAGACGCAACGTGGACGAATGACCGGGAAAGCCTATCGGGGTAGCGCGGTGTCATTTGGTGATTATGGATTGAAAGCGTTAGAGCCGGCTTGGATAACCAGCAGGCAAATAGAAGCTTGCAGAGTTGCTATATCCAGAAAAATGAAAAGAGATGGAAAAGTATGGATACGTATTTTTCCGGATAAGCCTGTTACTAAAAAACCATTAGAAACCAGAATGGGTAAAGGAAAAGGCGCACCGGAATTCTGGGTCGCGGTTGTGAAACCAGGTCGTGTTTTGTTTGAAGTTTCCGGAGTAACTAAGGAACTGGCTTTCGAAGCATTACAAATAGCTTCACATAAACTTCCGATAAAGGTTAAAGTTGTAACAAGACCAGATATTGAACAATAAGCAGGTAGAAAATGAAAATTCGTGAAATTAAGGAACTACAGACTACTGATATTATAAAGCGTATCGGGGAAGAAGAAAAAAATCTTTTAGATCTTAGGTTTTCGCATGCATTAAAACAGTTAACAAATACTGCAAAGTTAAATACTATTAAAAAAGATGTTGCGAAAATGAAAACCATTGTTAGACAAAAAGCTTTGGCAAAATAAAAAAAATATAATAAATGGAGTTTGATTTTAACATGGAACAGCGACCATTAAGAAAATCTAGAATAGGCTATGTTGTTAGTAATAAAATGGATAAGAGCATTATTGTAGCAATCGAACGTAAAGTTGCGCATCCATTGTACAAGAAATATTTTAAGAAAACCACGAAATTGATGGCTCATGATCAAAATAATGATTGTAACATTGGTGATCTTGTTAAAATAATGGAAACTCGTCCTTTGAGCGCAAGAAAAAAATGGCGCTTAATTCAAGTGGTCGAAAAAGCCAAGTAAATTAGGCGATTAGGGAGAATATAAAATGGTACAGGAAGAAACAAATTTAGTTGCGGCTGATAATTCCGGCGCGAAAAAGGTTCGTTGTATTAGAGTTTTAGGTGGAAGTAGCAGAAGATATGCCAGTGTTGGTGATCTAATTGTTGTGAGTGTGAAAACTGCTATTCCTGGTGGTACAGTTAAAAAGGGTGAGGTTTCTAAAGCTGTTATTGTAAGAACGAAAAAAGAAGTTAAACGAAAAGATGGTTCTTACATAAGGTTTGATGAAAATGCCGCGGTTTTGATAAATGCACAGAATGAACCCAAAGGCACTCGTATATTTGGACCTGTTGCCAGGGAACTTAGAGATAAAAAATTTATGAAAATAATTTCGCTTGCGCCCGAAGTATTATAAGATTAGGATAACTTAATGAAAATTCGCAAAAACGATTCTGTAATTATTATTGCAGGTAATGCAAAAGGAAAGACTGGCAAGGTGCTTAAAGTATTTCCAAAAGAAAATAAAATGATTGTGGAAGGGGTTAATTTTAAAAAACGACATACGAAACCAAATCAAAAAAATCCTAAGGGAGGAATATTTGAAAAGGAAGCTCCTGTTAATTCTTCTAATGTTATGATTTTGGACCCTAAGGGTGATAAACCAACCAGAATTGGGAAAAAGATAATTATAGATGAAAAAACTGGTAAAGCGAAACGTGTTCGTATAGCTAGAAGCAGTAAGGAAATGCTCGCATAATAAATTATAGAGGTTGATTAGATTATGGCTGAAAAAAAAGCAAATATAAAGGAAGACGCAACAAAGAAAGTTAAAGTTGATAAAGGGAAAAAGTCTTCCAGTGAAAATGTGGTAGCAGTAAAGCCGGAACCCCAGGAAAAAGTAGCTTCAAGACTTTTTGAAATGTATAACTCAAATATTGCAAAGGATTTGCAGAAACGTTTTGAATATAAAAGTGTTATGCAGGTTCCAAGATTACATAAAATTGTAATAAATATGGGTGTTGGTTCAGCTGTAACTGACCCAAAAAATTTGGAAGAAGCAGTTAAAGATCTTGAGACAATTACTGGTCAGAAAGCAAGTGTAAGAACAGCTAAAAAATCAATATCTAATTTCAAGTTGCGTGAAGGTATGAAGATTGGCGCACTGGTAACTTTAAGACGTGAAAGGATGTATGAGTTTTTAGACAGATTAATCACGATTGCCTTACCAAGAGTTCGTGACTTTAGAGGAATTCCTGATAAATCATTTGATGGAAGAGGAAACTATACTTTGGGGTTGAAAGAACAAATTATCTTTCCTGAAATAAATGTAGATAAAGTAACTAAAATTTTTGGTATGGATATTACTTTTGTAACAACGGCTGCCAATGACAATGAAGCCTTCCAGTTATTATCAGCTTTTGGTGTACCATTTAGAAAAAAAGAAATTAAATAATCCTAATAGGGAACAATATGGCCAGAAAGTGTTTAATCGCGCGTGAAGCTAAAAGAAAGAAAATAGTTGAAAAATATAGTAAGATAAGAGCTGAACTGAAAAAGAACGGTGATTATGAAGCATTACAGAGTTTACCTAAAGATTCAAACAAGATTAGACTTCATAATCGTTGTCAAATGACAGGTAGATCGAGAGCTTATTATAGAAAATTTGGAGTATCACGATTAGTATTTAGAGAAATGGCACTTCGTGGTGAGATTCCTGGAATTAAAAAGGCAAGTTGGTAAACGCTTAGGAGATGATTAAATGCCAGTAACTGATCCAATTGCAGATTTTTTAACTAGATTAAGAAATGCTGTTAAAGCTAAGAAAAAAAATGTGGAGATACCCTCTTCCTCGTTAAAAATAAGTTTAGCTGAAATATTAAAAGCAAATAATTTTGTAAATGAATATGAAATTATTAAGGATAATAAACAGAATGTCTTGAAAATTCATTTGAGATATATAAAGGGTAATTCCTCTATAAATGGGTTGAAAAGAATAAGTACCCCTGGTTTAAGAATATATACGGGTAAAGCCAGTATTCCCAGAGTGTTAAACGGACTTGGTATTTCCGTTTTGTCAACATCGGTTGGTTTATTGACAGATAAGCAAGCAAAAAATAAAGCTGTAGGCGGGGAAGTTCTCTGCCATATTTGGTAATCTATTGTATGGAGATGGAAAGTGTCACGTATAGGTAAAAAGCCAATATCGATTCAAGGTGTATCTGTTACAAAAAATAACAATACTTTGAAGGTTAGTGGGCCTAAAGGAGAACTGGTAAAAGAATTTCATCCAAAAATGAATATTGAAGTAACAAATGATGAAATAATTGTTACCAGGCCTGATGATAATAAAGAAAGCAAAGCTTTACATGGATTAACAAGATCTCTTTTGCAAAACTTAGTTATTGGCGTCAAAGATGGGTACTCCAAAACTTTAGACATCCTTGGTGTTGGTTTTAAAGTGGAAGCAAAGCCAAATGGTATTTTGTTAAATTTAGGGTATTCACACCCAATCTTTTTTATTCCTCCAGTCGGAATTTCTGTTGATGTAGCTACTCAGACACAGCTTAAAATCTCTGGTATTGATAAAGAACTTGTAGGCTCAGTAGCTGCTAAAATCAGATCCTTTAAAAAGCCTGAGCCGTACAAAGGTAAAGGTATTAAGTACTCAAATGAAGTAATTATCAGAAAAGCTGGTAAAACTGCCGGCAAGTAGTAGTTTAAGCGGAGATTGAATAAATGATTACTAAAGTAAGAAATTCTCGTTATCGTTCGAAAATAAAAATTAGAAAACACATGTCTGGTACTGATATTAGACCAAGACTGACAGTTAAAAGAAGTTTGAACCAAATTTATGTTCAAATAATTGATGACATAGCTGGAAAAACACTTGTTTCAGCTTCGTCATTGTCAAAAGAAATTGCTGAAAACATTAAAGTTGCTAAAGGAAAAATCGAAGTTAGCAGGATAGTGGGCGAATTGGCCGGAAAGAAAGCACTTGAAGCAAATGTTGTTAATATTGTTTTTGACCGGAACGGGTACAGATATCATGGTCGGGTTCAGGCTGTGGCAGACGGAGCCAGAAAAGCCGGATTAAGATTTTAATTTGTTGCCGAGTCGTCTAATGGTAGGACAACGCCCTTTGGAGGCGTCTGCAGAGGTTCGAATCCTCTCCCGGCAGCCAAAGAAATATAGAAATTGAGAAAATGGAGATTAAATTGAAGAATCTGAAAGTTAGCGAAATTGATGGTTTAAAGGAAAAGGTAGTTCACATAAACCGTGTCGCTAAAGTAGTAAAAGGTGGTCGAAGATTTAGCTTTAACGCTATTGTTGTCGTTGGTGATGGCAAGGGGCATGTTGGTATAGGCTTGGGAAAGGCAAATGAAGTTACCGATGCAATTTCCAAAGGAGTTGATGATGCAAAGAAGAATGTTTATAAAGTTCCTGTTATTAAAGGAACAATTCCACATGTAATATTAGGTAAATATGGAGCCGGGAAAGTTTTATTAAAACCTGCTTCTCCTGGAACTGGTTTGATTGCTGGCGGTGGTGTTAGAGCTGTATTGGAATCAGCCGGACTTCAGGATATTCTTACAAAATCCTTAGGATCAAGTAATCCCCATAATTTAGTCAAGGCTACGCTTAATGGTTTATTAAACCTGACTGACGCTAAGACTATGGCAAAGAGAAGAGGAATGAATTTGAGTGAATTGTTTCAAGCCTAAACCGGGAAAATTATGAATAAAAAAATTAAAATAACACAGACGAAAAGTATTATTGACAGACCAGAGAAGCAGAAGCTTAATATTAAAGCTCTTGGCTTAGGCAGGCCTAATTATAGTGTTATACATAACGATACGCCTCAGATTCGCGGTATGATTAACGTTGTTTGTCATTTAGTTGTATTTGAAGAAGTAAATTAAATTTAGAATGCAGGAAAGTAAATGGATATTTTAAGTAATCTAAAACCAGCAAAAGGTTCAACAAAGAAGACCAAAAGAATTGGACGCGGACAGGGTTCCGGCCATGGCGGTACTTCTACAAGAGGTATGAATGGTCAGTTATCCAGGTCTGGTGCAAAAAAAAGGAAGTGGTTTGAAGGTGGTCAAATGCCTTTGCAGAGAAGAATTCCCAAACGAGGATTTACAAATATATTTAGAATAGAGTTCAGTCCTGTTAATGTTGAATTACTTCAGGAACTTTATGATAAAGGTCACTTTAAGGATGGTAATGTAAATCCTGTCGCATTATATAATGCGGGTGTCATTTCCCGTGCTAATACTCCTTATAAGATCCTTGGTACCGGGGAAATTAAGGCTAAATTAAATATTGAAACTTATACTTGTAGTGTTACTGCTAAAGAAAAAATTGAAGTTGCTGGTGGAATAATTAAATTGATTAATGGCTAATGGCTAGAATACAAGAAACATTTCGTAATATTTTTAAGATTCATGAACTGAGACAGCGTCTGATATATACTTTTGCGTTGCTTGTTATTGTAAGAGTAGGTGCTCATATTACTTTGCCAGGAATTGATGCGGCTGTTTTGGCTGAAGCAATGTCAAACAGAAGTTCAGATAATTTATTTGGACTATATGATTTGTTTGTAGGCGGGGCGTTTCATAACGCGGCTATTTTTGCTCTTGGTATCATGCCTTATATTAGTGCTTCTATTATCATTCAATTACTTGGCGCAGTTGTCCCTTATTTTCAGAAGTTGCAGCAAGAAGGAGATGATGGCAGAAAGAAAATTACCCAGCTTACAAGATATGGAACATTATTCATCTCAGCTCTCCAGGCTTGGGGTGTTACTGTCCACCTGATAAGTCTTAATTCAAACGGAATTCCAATTGTTCCGGTTGCAGTACAGGGAATTGGTTTTACAATTTCAACCGTAGTGTTACTTGTCGCGGGTACAATTTTTATGATGTGGATGGGTGAGCAGATTACTGACAAAGGTATTGGCAATGGTATTTCTATGATTATTTTCATTGGTATTATTGATCGTTTTCCGTATGCTCTTTTGGACGAATACCGTTTGCTTGCATCTGAACAAAGAAACATTATTATTGAGATAGTAATTCTTACATTTATGGTTTTTGTTATCGCCGGGGTTATACTGGTAACTCAGGGAACTCGCAGGATACCGGTTCAATATGCAAAAAGAGTTGTTGGCAGAAAAGTTTATGGCGGAGTTACTCAATACATTCCACTTAAAGTTAATACTGCTGGTGTAATGCCAATTATTTTTGCTCAGTCAATCATGTTTATTCCGAATACAATTTTATCTTTCTTTCCTAATAATGAATTTATGCAGTATATTGCCGGATATTTTCAGTACAAATCTGCTACGTATTCAGTTATATATGCTGTGATGATAATATTTTTTACATATTTCTATACTGCAATTGCTTTTAATCCAAAAGAAGTTGCCGATAACATGAAAAAACAGGGAGGTTTTATTCCCGGAATAAGACCTGGTAAGCAGACTTCAGAGTTTATAGATAATATACTTACGAAAATTACATTACCTGGTAGTTTTTTCTTGGCAATTGTTGCTATTTTACCAGCCTTTATTTCAAATTTTGGAGTTTCTGGTCAGTTTGCTTCTTTCTTTGGTGGAACCAGTTTGCTTATCATTGTCGGTGTCGCATTAGATACTTTACAGCAGGTTGAATCACATCTTTTGATGAGACATTATGATGGTTTTATGAAATCCGGTAAAATTAAAGGCAGAAGATAAAAGCTGGGCAAAATTGGTTTATATAAAAACAAAAAAAGAAATCGATTACATTAGAGAAAGTTGCAGAATAGTTGCAGAAACTTTGAATTTATTAAAAAGATATGTTCGCCCGGGTGTTACAACGATAGAATTAGATTCAATTGCAAATGATTATATATTGAGTAATGAAGCTAAATCAGCCTTCAAAGGGTATTCACAGGGCGGTTCGGTTAAATATCCTGGTTATATTTGTACTTCTGTGGATGATGAAGTTGTCCATGGTATACCAGGTAATAGAGTTCTTAAGGAAGGAGAAATTATTTCTCTTGACTGCGGTGTAGTTAAAAACAAATATTATGGTGATGCGGCAGTAAGTGTCGCAGTTGGAACCATAAGTCAGGAAAAACTACAGTTAATGGATGTTACAGAAAAATCTTTATATGCAGGTATTGAAGAAGCGAAGGTATCAAATCATTTGCATGACATATCTTTTGCTGTTCAGGAATTTGTTGAAAAGAATGGTTTTTCGGTTGTTAGAGATTTATGTGGGCATGGTGTTGGGAAATATTTGCATGAAGATCCTTCGATACCAAATTTTGGAAAGAAGGGTACGGGGATTTTGTTAAAAAATGGTATGACGCTTGCGATTGAACCTATGGTAAATTTTGGACGATACGATGTTAAAATTCATAATGATGGCTGGACAATATTGACAGCAGATAGTCTTCCATCCGCTCATTTTGAGCATACTATCGCTATTGTAAATGGTAAAGCGGAAATACTAACATTATCTTAAATTATGGCAAAACAAGGTCCTATTAAAGTTGACGGTATTGTAACTGAAACACTGCCTAATGCACATTTCAGAGTGAAATTAGATAATGGTCATGAAATATTGGCTCATATATCCGGTAAAATGCGGACGCATTTTATAAAGATATTGGTTGGAGATAAAGTTTCAATTGAACTCTCACCATATGACCTAAATAAAGGTAGAATTACTTATAGATATAAATAGCGGAGCTATAATGAAGGTTAGAGCGTCAGTTAAGAAAATTTGTGATAATTGTAAAATTATAAAACGTAAAGGCACAGTTAGGGTTATTTGTAAAAATCCAAAACACAAACAACGCCAAGGATAAAAAGTTAAATTAGGAGGCATAAGTTTGGCTCGTATTGCAGGTATTGATTTACCAAAGAACAAAAAGGCATTTATTGGATTAACCTATATTTTTGGTGTAGGACAACATACATCATTAGTAATCTTGGAAAAAGCTAAGGTCGATCCCCAAAAAAAGATATCAGATTTATCTGAAGAAGAAATTGCTGAAATACGATCTATCATGACTACTGACTACAAAGTCGAAGGTGCGCTTCGTAGCGAAGTTCAGCAAAACATAAAACGTCTTATGGATATTGGTTGTTACAGAGGATTAAGACATAGAAAGGGTCTGCCTGCGAGAGGTCAAAGAACTCGTACAAATTCTCGTACAAGAAAAGGTAAACGCAGGACAGTCGCTGGCAAAAAGAAGACTCCTGCTAAGAAATAATTAATGTAAATCATGGAGAAGTTGACTTGGCTAAAGCAACAAAAAAAACTAAAAAGAGAGTTCATGTAGACGCGGTTGGCGTTGCGCACATTAAGGCTACATTTAATAATGTAATTGTAACGTTGACAGATATTTATGGAAATACTATTTCCTGGTCATCTGCAGGTAAAAATGGCTTTAAAGGCTCAAGAAAAAATACTCCGTTTGCCGCTCAGGTATCTGCCGAAGCCGCTGCAAAGGAAGCTATTGACCTTGGTTTAAGGAAAGTTGATGTTTTCGTTAAAGGTCCTGGAGCCGGCAGGGAAGCTGCGGTACGCGCACTTAATACTGCCGGTCTTGAAGTTATTTCTATTAAGGATATTACACCAATCCCTCATAATGGATGTAGACCACCTAAGAAAAGAAGAGTTTAATTTTATTGGAGAAATTTAAATGGCAAGATACATAGGCGCTGTTTGTAAGCTGTGTAGAAGAGAAAAACAGAAACTTTTTTTAAAGGGAAGTAAGTGTTCTTCAGAAAAATGTACCGCTGAAAAGAAGAATTATCCTCCTGGACAGCATGGGCTTTCAAGAAGGAGTAAATTTTCCGAGTATGGAGTTCAGCTTAGAGAAAAACAGAAAGTTAAAAGAATTTACGGCATTCTTGAATCACAATTTCGTACTTATTTTGCTACTGCTAACCGTGCGAAAGGTAAGACTGGCGATAACTTAGTCCAGCTTATAGAAAGTCGCCTGGATAACGTTGTTTTCCGCCTTGGCTTTGCTCCTTCACGTATATCAGCAAGGCAGTTAGTCGGGCACAGGCATTTTACAGTTAATAATAAAATTGTAGATATTCCTTCATTTTTGCTTTCTCCCGGTGATGTTATTCAGGTTCGGGATAGCAGTAAAAAACTTGATATAATTCATAATGCGTTAAAGAGAACAAAAGATAGTGTCTATTCGTGGCTCTCTGTTGATAAAGCAGCCTTAACAGGGACATTCTTACAGGTTCCGGAAAGAATTGAAGTGCCGCTTAATGCTAATGAACAGTTAATCGTTGAATTATATTCGAAATAAAACTTAAATAAATTAAGTTTAATATTAAGAGGATTATAAATAAATGAGTTTTCCTTACATAAAAATGCCGGAATCGGTAGTCCTTGATGAGGCTACTTATACGAATACTTTTGGAAGATTTACAGTACAGCCTTTGGAAAGAGGATTTGGAGTTACTCTCGGCAATTCGATGAGAAGAGTTCTCCTGTCGTCCTTGAATGGAACTGCTATTACTGCTATTAAAATCGATGGTGTTTTACATGAATTTACTTCAATCCCAGGTGTGGTTGAAGATGTTACGGAAATTATTCTTAACCTTAAACAGGTCAGAATGAAAGTACTAAATAAAAAATCAAATAGACTTGAGATTTCTTTTCAGGGACCTTATGAATTTACTGCGGCTGATTTGCAGAAAAATTCCCCTGATATTGAAATACTAAATCCTGATTTGCACATAGCCAGCCTTAATAAGGATGCTAAGTTCGGTATGGAAATTCGTTTTGGTACCGGTAAGGGTTATGTTCCTTCGAGTGAACAGAATATCCCTGATCAGACGATAGGACTTATTCCAATTGATTCAATTTATACTCCTATCAGGAATGTGCGGTATGATATTGAAAACGTAAGAATCGGTGAAAAAAACGATTATGAAAAATTAGTTCTTGAAATTGCTACTGATGGTTCTATTACTCCTGAAGACGCATTGACGAATTCAGGTAAAATTATGAAAGACCATATACAGCTTTTCATTAACTTTGACGTTGAGCAGGAGGAAGTGAAAGTTGTTAGTGAGCTGGATGCTGAAAGAGAAAGAATCAGAAAAATTTTAATTACCAGCGTTGATGACCTGGAATTAAGTGTTCGTTCACATAACTGCCTTAAAGCTGCAAATGTGAAAAATTTGGCTGATTTGGTACGCAGAGATGAAAATGAAATGCTGAAATTCAGAAATTTTGGAAGAAAATCTCTTGCCGAACTTATTGAAATCGTTGATAACTTTGGTCTTGAATTCGGAATGGATGTAGATAAATACTTAAATGAAAAATTAGATAATAGTTAACTTGCAATATAGGTTTAGTAATGAGACATAATAACAAAGGTAGAAAATTAGGCAGAACTGCAAGTCATAGACGCGCGACATTAAAGGCTCTGGCAACTGCTCTGTTAAAGTATAAGCGAATAAGAACAACTGTTGCAAAGGCTAAAGAAGCCAGAACGTTTGCTGAATCATTAATTACAAAGGCTAAACAGGATACTGTCCATGCAAGAAGGCATATAGCTATGTTTATTAATGATAAAGATGTAGTTAAGGAATTGTTTTCGGAAATAATCCCTAAGATTGGGGAAAGACCAGGCGGTTATACGAGAATCGTTAAACTCGGACAGAGATATGGCGATGCGGCTGAACTGGCTATTCTTGAACTGGTTGATTATAACGAATCCACTAACCAGCTTATGAGTTTAAATAAAGAACATAAGGAAGAAAAAAAAGAAGCTAAGGCTGATAATGAAGCAGTTAAAGACGCTGACATTATAGAAGAATCTTCTAAATAATCTTTCCGGTTTTTCAAACATTTTGAAGAGTAACTAATAGGGTTATTAGTTACTCTTTTTTTTATATTAATGATTAAAAATATTGAATTTGCAGGTGCATATTTTAACGTAAAGAATCTGCCTGAGGATAAGCTTCCTGAAGTTCTTCTTTGCGGACGTTCCAATGTAGGGAAGTCATCGTTTATAAATTCTTTATTTAACCGAAAGAATCTCGCTAAAACAAGCTCCACACCCGGCAAAACCCGCTCGCTAAATTATTACCTCATAGATAAATCTTTTTATCTGGTCGACCTTCCGGGAATTGGCTATGCTAAAGTCAGCAAACAGGAACGTGATTACTGGAACAGGATGCTCAGCGATTATTTTTCAATGCGTAAAAGTATTAAACTTGCTTTCCACTTAATAGACTGCCGTTATAAGCCGACTGAACTTGATATGAAACTCCACAGGTATCTCCTGGAGAATAATTTAGAGCAGTCGATTATCTTAAATAAAGTCGATAAACTTACACAATCCGGACTGGCAGATGCGAAGAAAGATTTGCTTAAGATTTTCCCTGAATTTGAATTTGGACAGACTTTATTTGCATATTCAGCTTTCAGTTCTGTCGGGCATAAAGAAATCAAAGAAAAACTATCACTTTTATTTAAATCATAATTATATTTTATTGATATTTGAAGAATCTAAAATTATATTTAACCCCTCTCAAATTAATAAAATGATACGTCAGCAATGTTGATAGATAAATTAAAGAAACGGATCTCGATATTTCTAGTTGTCCCTGTTCTTGCCGCTCTTTTATATTTTATAGATGACCCGGTAATAAAAATAGTTACAATAATTTTCATTGTAGTTTATGTCGGATTTATTATTTTTTTGCGTGATATGAATCATTCAAAGTCAGATGCCCCGCCGGTTCCCAAACTTGATATCCAGCCTCCGTCCTATGAACCTGATCATGGTGAATCAATTAAGATAGTTTCACATAATAAAAATATTGAAATTATTACAGCCGATAATTATGTCCCCGAACAGCTCGTGGGTAAAAAACATTTTTTCAAACCTCCTGACCTTAAAGAAAATTTTTATAAAATTGCGACTGAGGCTGCCCCAAAAACTGACGGGTATGATAAACAGTTTTCATTTATACTTGAAAAGATCCTTTTTGTACTTAAAGATACTTATAGTGCACACACAGCAATATTTCTCTGGTATAATAAAAAGAAACAAAAACTTACACTTGAACAATATGTTTCAAACTGCAGTAGTATTGCCGAACGCAAATTTGATCTTGAAGATGATGTTTTAAGCAATATCGTGCGGAAAGAAGAGCCTGAACTGCTCACAGATATTTCACCGGTGGCTGAATCCGATGTGATACGTTATTATGAGGTGGCTCAGGGAATAAAAAGCTTTATTGGTGTGCCTCTTTATTATGGAAATAATCTTGCCGGCATACTTGCTCTTGATTCTAAAGTAAGCGATGCCTTTGGAATAGAAACAGTCTTTGTTCTCGCCCGCTATGTGCGCATTATATCAGTTATTGTTGTGCTTTTTGATGAAAAGTATAAAGAGTCAATGGCAGAAAAAAAGCTTACCGGGTTACTTGCGCTGCTTAGCAGTGATTACTTTTTCCGGAATGAGAATGAGCTTTATCAGTCTCTTGAAAATTCGCTTGGCAGCTTAATATCATGGGATGCTTTTTCATTTGTTTATTACAACCCGGAAGAGCAGAAATTTAAGACAGTAAAAATTGTAAATAATACTTCACTTAAGTATGTTGGTGAGAATCTTGAAGTTGATCTGAATGGAACTCTTGTCGGCAAATGTATTTTAAGTGGTACGCCGGTCAGGATTGACGATACATCTGCTTCAGCATTTATCCGCTTCTCAAAATTTGAAGATGTAAGCTTTGATGGTTCATTTTTAACTATTCCGCTGGTTTATGAAGGACGGAATTACGGAGTGCTTTGCTTCGAGAGCTTAAAGAAAAATGCCTATACAAATGGCGATGTACAGTTTATGCAAAGTGCGGTTAGGATGATGTCATTTGTAGTTTATTCATTTTCATCACAGAGTATGATGAGAAAGCTCTTATCGGTTGATATTGAAACAAAAACATTGAATAAGGGTAATTTTATCGACCGGCTTAACAGCGACCTTTATAAATCTAATCAGTTGAATATACAGGGCGCTGTTATACTGGTATATATTGATGACTTTCTGAATCAGGAATTATTATTTGAAAGCGATCCGTTTCCAAAAGTGCTTAAGGCAGTAGCTGAGGCAATAATTGAGGAGCTGACCCCGTCAAATTTAATTGGACGTATTCATGAAAAAATTTATGGCGTTTATTTCTTTAATGCTTCGGTAAAAGATGTCTTTCTCTGGGCTGAAAAGATGAGGTCTAAGATAGCCCGCAAACCGGTTTCTATATCTTCCAAACAGACTACCTTTACAGTCTCAATTGGTGTAGCCCCGACTACAGGCAAGTCAAGTGCCGAAGAAGTCCTGAATGATGCGGAACTTGCATTGAGAAAGGCTTTGGAAAAAGGTGGCAATGCAGCTAAGACCTTAAGCTGAGCCAGCCGTGAATTTATTAAATATCGCATAAGGGTATGGAAGCAATTTGATTCTATATAGCAATGTGGTCACTTCTCCAGTCCTGATTAATTGAGATATACTTCCCCTGTAGCAAACTAATCTTTACGAATTACGCATATTCCAATATTTCTATTGCACGGTAACGTGGTCATGCCGGTTAACAGGGATGAAAAGTTAAATTTATAGCTGTTAACAGATAGTAAATTTTGCGGATATACCTGTTTTCTGCCAAATCGACCATTATCTATTTAAATAATGCTCCGTTTGGACCCCACGGAGCATTTGTTATATGTCTAACGCTCCGTTTGGACCCCACGGAGCATTTGTTATATGTCTAACGCTCCGTTTGGACCCCACGGAGCATTTCCTATATGTCTAATGCTTCGTTTGGACCCCACGGAGCATTTCCTATATGTCTAATGCTTCGTTTGGCTCAAATCAAGCATTTTGATATGCCTGGGATAATCATTCGGCAAAAATACAGCATTTCCATACCATCCAAAGAGAGCTTTAAGTCATTTCTTGTTTAACAGGAACTTCAATCGGTAATCTGTAACGATACTAAGTTATAGAAAGTTAAATTTATATCAGTACCTGTATCGTTGCATTTTTATAGTATGGCTGACTGTCCTGAAATGTATCAACTCAGAATCTTTGGAGATATAACCGGATTTTCTTAATTATAATTATAATTTTATCTATTTTTACTGAAGCGAGTATGATTATAAGAAAAGTAGTTCTATATAAATTGTAGAAATACAATGTTTTTGAGATAGAGAAATATAATTTAGAAAGCCGGAGTGGATTTCACTTGGATTATTATTTCTATATCTGAGCTATTATTCAAAAAAAAATGATTCCTGTTCTTTCTGTAGAAATTTTTATGAGAATAATAAAACATATTTTTTATCTTTGATAAAAAATAATATATTTGTACTTAAGTCCTGAGAGATATTAAAATTACTCTGTACTTTATACATTGTTTTACTTAATCTGATAAAAATTTTGCGGGCAATAATGAATAATTTTGTCATTATCATTTTGGACGGTGTTGGCGTTGGTGAACTGCCGGATGCCGCGAATTACAGGGATGAGGGAAGTAATACTCTTGGCAATATGGCAAAATATGTTGGCGGACTTAATTTGCCTAATCTTGAAAAAATGGGGCTGGGCAATATAATCGATATTCAGGGAGTCAAAAAAAATAGTGAACCTCTTTCTTCATTTGGAAAAATGAAGGAAGTCTCTCCCGGCAAGGATTCGACTACCGGCCATTGGGAAATTGGCGGGATAGATGTTAAGTTTGATTTTCCCTATTATCCTGATGGATTTTCTCGGGAACTAATCGATAAATTCTTAGCTGAGACCGGTGAAAAAGGAATACTGGGTAATAAAGCTGCAAGTGGTACTGAAATTATCAAAGAGTCAGGTGATGAGCATATAAAAACAGGCTTTCCGATTGTTTATACCTCAGCTGATTCGGTATTTCAGATCGCGGCTCACGAAGAGGTTATTCCGATAGAGCGTCAGTATGAAATATGTGAGATAGCACGTAACAAGGTATTTATTGGTAAAAACAGCATAGGTCGTATTATTGCCAGACCTTTTATTGGCAGAAGCGGAGCATATACGCGTACAACTAACCGCCGGGATTACTCTCTTGATCCTGAATCAGATACTATTCTTGACCTGCTTTATAGAAAAGGCATTCAGACTGTTGCTATCGGGAAGATTAATGAGTTGTTCAATTACCGTGGCATCAGGGTAAAAGAAAAAACAAAATCCAACATCGAAGGTGTAAATAAGCTTGTTGAATATATCATGAAGGCAAAAGACAGTCTGATATTTGCCAATCTGGTTGATTTTGATGTATATTTCGGGCACAGGAATGATCCTGCCGGATTTAGTGGCGCACTTAGGGAGTTTGATGCTCAGTTGCCACTGATTTTGAGCAGTCTTGATGAAACTGATGCTCTGATTATAACTTCCGACCATGGAAATGATCCTACTGTTGTCAGTACAGATCATACGAGAGAATATGCTCCGCTTTTTTATTACAGGAAGAACTGTTCAGGCATCGGGCTTGGTACAAGAACCACTTTTTCAGATGTAGCTCAGACGGCTGCCGATTTTTTTAAGCTTGAGAATGAACTTAAAGGAAAAAGCTTTCTTTAATGTTCGCCTCTGAAATATTGTATGAACGCATAAGGGGATGGCTCCGGTTGATGCGCTTATTATAGAAATTATGAATTACGTTAATCTTTCACACCAAGTTACAGGGGGAGTTAACATTGAATATTCTAAAGCAGTATACCAGTCGTGAAGAACAGTCATTGGATATGTATTTGCAGGAAATCGGGAGACTTGATCTCCTGACTTCAGGCGATGAAGTTGATATTACCGTTTATATCAGGAATAATGATCCGGTTGCTATTGAAAAACTGATAAAGGCAAATCTTCGTTTTGTAGTAAGCATTGCCAAGCAGTATCAGAACCATGGACTGACGCTTGGCGATCTGATAAATGAAGGGAATCTTGGTTTAATCAGAGCTGTGAAGCATTTTGATGAAACTCGTGGATTTAAATTTCTTACTTATGCAGTTTGGTGGATAAGGCAGTCAATTCTAAATTCGTTGGCAGAGCATTCGAGGATAGTAAGACTGCCGTTAAACCGTATTGTAGTGTTAAATAAAATAGTAAAGGTATATAGCGGTCTTGAGCAGGATCTCGAGCGCACGCCAAGTGCGGATGAGTTAGCCCGGAAGCTGGAAATAGATATTGATGAAGTTATTGATGCTATTAAAGTTTCACGTAAACGGGTATCGATGGACGCTCCGTTAGTACAAGGCGCAAATGATTGTCTGTCAGATATAATTCAGGATGAGCAGCAACCTGCTCCTGATTCTGTACTGATGGCAGAGTCATTAAATGATGAAATTGAACACGCGCTTTCCACGCTGACTGACAGGGAATCTGAAGTAATCAGACTCTATTTTGGTTTAGGCAAAGATCATGCGGTTACCCTTGAAGAAATTGGCGGGAGGTATCACCTGACAAGAGAGAGGGTCAGACAAATAAAAGATAAAGCCATCTGCAAACTAAGGCAGGAATCCATAAGCAAGAATTTACGTGCATATTTAGGTTAAATTATTTACATTTACAAATATGATTTTATTAAAAATTAATCGATTAATAATACTTGGGATAATTTTCGTCATTTTAATGACATTTTATTCTGATTCCTATGCCATTTACACTAAAACAAAGAAGGCAAAGGCCAGGACTTCACAGACATCTGAAGGGAAGACTGTATCAAAGAAGAAAAGCGTTAAGGTAAGAAAAGCTGCAGGTTCATCTAAGACCAAAAAATCCTCTGTTGTAAAAAAGTCTAAAAAGAAAACTGTCGGTAAGAGATCCAGGTCTCACAGAAAGACCATAGCTGTACACACGCAAAAAAAAGAAGTAATTAATGAAGATTCCCTGAGTGTGAATCCGGATGATCTGCCGGCTCTTGAAGACGATGCTGAAGATTTGCCGGAACAGACTCAGCCGGTTAATGTTTCCGAACTGTTGGACCAGTATGTTGTGTCTAAACAGTATGACGCTCCTTCGGATTCAGTTAATATGCGCGAGAAGATTATCATGGAGATAATCAAATTCCTGGATACTCCTTATAAGTTTGGCGGGAATACGAACAAGGGTATTGACTGTTCGGCGTTTACCAATACTATCTTTAGTAATTCTTTTTCCATGGCATTACCACGTACGGCAAGAGAGCAGTACCAGCTTGGGACTGAGGTAGATTCTAAAGATAATCTTAAGTTCGGCGATTTAATATTTTTTAATACAAGACAAAGAGTAAAACCGGGGCACGTTGCCATTTATATCGGAGATAATATG
The DNA here is from genome assembly GCA_037140715.1 of Ignavibacteria bacterium. Taxonomy (GTDB): domain Bacteria; phylum Bacteroidota; class Ignavibacteria; order Ignavibacteriales; family SURF-24; genus JAUZPB01. Next base: position 16,346 of record JBAXDX010000015.1, on the reverse strand, counting down.
TTTGCTCATTCAAGCAGCAAGTCCGGTGTAATGGTTTCATCGCTCGATATAGAATTTTATTCAAAGCGTTTTTTAGGTGGCAGACGTATTGAGCTGTCCCAGATTCACTAACAGATATATTCAGTTAACTTCTCAGGTTCCGCATAACATCTGATAGTCAGATGAAATATCCATCCGACATTTTAGGACTCCATGGCAAGATTCAAAGTTTATTTAGAATATGAAGGCACGCGATATAGTGGCTGGCAGATGCAGAAGCAGAGCAAAACCATTCAGGGGACACTTCTGACGATTGCCGAGGATATTTTTAAAGGGGAGAATATAGATATTCAGGGTTCAGGGCGGACGGACAGCGGAGTTCATGCCATTTGCCAAGTTGCGCATCTTGATGTTAAAACTATGCTGGCTCCTGAAATAATTAAACTGAAGTTTAACGATAAACTTCCTTATGATATCAGCCTGACTGAAGTTGAAAAAACTCAGCCAAATTTTCATGCAAGGCATGATGCCGTAAGCCGCAGTTATATTTATCAGATATCAAGGCGCAGGACGGCATTCGGCAAGAATTATGTATGGTGGATAAAAGATAAGCTGGATTTTGGCAGAATGGAAACTGCGGCGCGGGAGTTTCACGGCATGAAGGATTTTCAGTCGTTCGCTGATGATGATAAGCAGGAGAAATCAACAAAGGTACTGATTGAATCTGTTGAGCTGAAGGAATCGGGAGATTTAATACTTATCCGTATCCGCGGAAGTCATTTCCTCTGGAAAATGGTGAGACGTATGACAGGAGTACTGGCGGAGATCGGACGCGGGAAAATGACGGTTAATGATTTGCAGTTTTTTCTGAAGAATAAATCAGTTGAACCAGCTAAGCTTACGGCTCCGCCTTCAGGTTTATTTTTGGAGCATGTGCTTTATAAGGGGGATGAACCTGTGTCTGAACTGGTTCCGGCTATTATGTGGAGAATGTAAAAATGTTATCTTTATTCTGACATTAATTTAGTTGTTCCATAAATTCAGGTGAATAAGTATGAATAAAACTGCTGCCTTTCTTATCTTTTTTCTAATTCTTTCGGTCCCGGTTATAAAAGCCCAGGAAGAGATGGGATTCGATTCCAAATTTGCCGCGGGAGGAGGGTTTACTCCGGGCTGGATAGTTTTGAATCCTGATGCGGTAAATGAAAAGCTTGCCGGATTTGGTACAGATAAATTCCCTGCATCCGGTATGTTTGCCACGGGCGGAACGGGATATATATCCATTCCCTTTATTGAAAATGTCAGGATTGGGGGAATGGGTTTAGGCGGCTCGATGAGCGCAGGGTCTGTTAAGGACGGGTTGCGCAAAGAAGCTGTTTATTCTGTCCGTATGGGTGGTTTTACGATTGAATATACGTTTCCTTTTATAAAGAGCGTGGCGGTATCCGCAGGCGGTATTTTAGGCGGAGGAAGTAATACGATTGAGTTATATCAGAATAACGCGCAATATAACTGGAACAGGAGCTGGCAGGAGCTGTCTGATACTTCAGGTTCTGCAAAAAATTTGTACAGGAAATTCAAAAACTATCACTTTGCCATAACGCCGACGATTAATGTTGATATACCATTTTACAGATTTGCAGCTTTCCGAATCGGGGGAGGGTATAAATTTGCTCTTGGTAACAACTGGGTTGCAGATAACGATCAGCCGCTGAATAATACGCCTTCTAATTTAAATAGTAATGTGTTCTTTTTACAAGCCGGAATCTTTATCGGATTTTTTAACTATTAGGGATAAATACATGAAGAATATTTTAGTTACCGGCGGTGCCGGGTTTATCGGCAGTAATTTTATTAATCATATCCTGAAGGAAAGGGATGATTACAATATCATCAATCTTGATAAGCTTACTTATGCAGGAAACCTTGAGAATCTGAAGGAATCTGAAAATAATCCGCGTTATAATTTTGTAAAAGGAGATATTACCAATTCTGAGCTGGCTGATTATCTCTTTCATAAATTTTCTATAAAGTATGTAATCAATTTTGCGGCAGAAAGTCATGTTGACAGAAGTATTCTTGGTTCGGAGATATTCTTCAGAACAAATGTAATTGGCACAAATGTATTGCTTGAAACTTCGCGCAGGCACGGCGTAGAGAAATTTCTTCAGGTTTCGACCGATGAAGTTTATGGCAGTCTTGGTACTGACGGATTATTTACTGAAGCTACTTCGCTTTCGCCGAACAGTCCTTATTCATCGAGCAAGGCATCGGCTGATATGATGGCGTTGTCATTTCATCATACTTATGGAATGCCTGTTGTGCTGACGCGCTGTTCGAATAATTATGGACCATATCAGTTTCCTGAAAAGCTGATTCCGCTTATGATAATTAATGCAATGCACGACAAAAAGCTTCCGGTTTATGGTGACGGACTTAATGTGCGCGACTGGATTTATGTAACAGACCATAATAAGGCAATTGATCTTGTATTTGATAAGGGGAGAACAGGACAGGTATATAACATCGGGGCGGGTCAGGAGATGACTAACATTGAAATTGTAAAGCTTGTGCTGAAGAATCTTGGCAAAGATGGAAGTCTGATAGAATATGTAAAAGACCGTCCGGGGCACGACAGGCGATATGCAATTGATTCATCCAAAATCCAGGATGAGCTGGGCTGGAAGCCGACTTTTTGCTTTGAGGAAGCGATAGGGCAGACAATAGAGTGGTACAAAACAAATAAAAGCTGGTGGCAGAGGATAACTTCCGGAGAATACCAGAAATACTATGAAATGCTTTATACGAACCGGTGATATAATATTTCATTCAATGCTTTGGGGAATAATAGCAGGCAATGTAATATTTTGTCCTGCAATAAGAAATGATGTCAGGAAATGGATTATAATTCTATGAAATGAGAAATGACGGAAAGAAATGGATTATTTTGTCTCACAATGAGATATTTCCCACGGATTCTTTGGAAACCTGTAGCCATAAAAAAGACAGATGCACAATCATGCGCGAAATAGAATGGCAGGTTCCTGATTTATTAATCCTTTCTGAATTTTCTTGTCATTTTCTTTAATATTTCAAGAACATATTCAACCTCGCCTAAGGTATTCTGTGCGCTGAAGGAAAAGCGTATTGTGCCCTGAGCATCTTTAAGCGGTTTACCCATGCTTAGTATTACGTGAGAAGGTTTTAGTGTGCCGGATGTACAGGTGGCTCCGTTTGATGCAGCAATGCCGTTTATATCGAGATACATAAGGATAGATTCGGCATCGTTATTATAGTAATCATGTTTCAGCGTAATACTCAGGATGTAGGGGAGTGAGTTTTCAGTAGTATTTAATTCAATTCCAACAGGGTCAATTTCTCTAATACCTTTTACGAACCCATCTTTTATACCTTTCACAATTTCATAATTTGACTGCATTTCGATTTTCACAATCTTTATAGCCTCGGCAAATCCAATAATTGCTGCCGGGTTCTCGGTACCGCCGCGACGATTTCTTTCCTGTGAGCCGCCATAGATCAGCGGGGATAACGGGGTGCCGCTTTTTGCAAAGACTGCACCTGTGCCTTTAGGTCCTGCGATTTTATGAGATGAAAATGACATTGAGTCAATGCCGAGCTTATTCACATCAATCGGGATTTTACCAAAGGATTGTACCGCGTCAGAGTGGAATAAGCTGTTATTAAGGTGAGTGATTTGGGCAAGGTTTTTAATATCATTGACTGCGCCGGTTTCATTATTTGCATGAATAATTGAAATAAGCGAAGTATCGTTATCGAGATTTGCCTTTAATATATTTTCATCAGGCCGGCCGGAAGTGTTTACGTCAAGTAGTTTTATAGAAAAGCCTGATTTGCCAAGTTCTTCCACGGGGTCGAGGATGCAGTGGTGTTCGGCTTTTGTTGTGATAATAGTTTTTCTGCCTGATTCAGAGACTTCTGTTTTTGCTATGCCGAATATTGAAAAATTATTTGATTCGGAGCCGCCGCTGGTAAAATATATTTCATTGGGCGCACAGTTAATGAAGTCAGCTAATGTTTCCCTTGCTTCTTCGACAGCAACGCGGACGATTCTGCCGAAGCTATGGAAGGAGGAAGGATTGCCGAACCTGGAATCCAGGTATGGGAGCATCTTTTCAAGAGCGCGCGGGTCGAGGCGCGTTGTTGCAGCGTTATCAAAATAGACTTCTTTTTTAGCCAACCATGTTCCTTTCATAAATGGTTTTTACGCCGCGCAGCACGAGGTCTTCAACATAAGTGTGTTCAGTTTCTAAGTATTTCAGCATAAGCGGGGCGTTACCGCCTGTAATGTAAATTTTAATTTGGCGGGCTTTCAGTTCATTTTTCAGATGTCTTATTGTATTTTCAATAAGTCCTGCGGTTGAATTAATAATGCCGCTGGCAATTGAGGATTTCGTATCGTGTCCGATGAAGCCGGTATAGTCCGAACCGGGATTGATTTCCGGGAGTCCGGCGGTATTTGTATTTAAGGCTTTTGCCATTGTCGATAGTCCCGGCAGAATGATTCCGCCTGAAAATTCAGCTTCAAAGCCGATGATATTAATTGTAGTTGCCGTGCCCATATCGATAGTAACGATACAGGTTTTATCGTTATATTTTTTGAAATCCTTAGATTTTTTATAAAGGGCAAAGGCACCTTCAGCTGAGCAGATGCGGTCAGTGCCGAGTGCATTGGGAGTGAGATAATTAATTCTAAGATTAAAGTGAGACTTAGAATGAATGATAAAAGGGGTGATGCCATACTTATACGATAAAGCAACGGAGAGTTTCATCGTATGAGCCGGCACAACCGAAGAGACAGCGGCGCAGTTAATGGTATATTTGCTAAACAGGGCAGGAGTGAAATTATCATAGCTGCTTTTAATACCTGCCACGAGAATATCTTCATCGTAAATGCCGAATTTAGCAAATGTATTTCCGAGGTCACATGCGAGTAACATCAGCGCAGGCTCACATCTCCAACAGTGATTCTTTCAAGTTTACCATTATTCAGACGCAGCAACATGAATCCCTCTTCATCGACATCCTCAAAAAGACCGGTCTTTGAAACATCTTCATCCTGAACCTCGACCATTTCGCCAAGCATACGGCAACGTGATTTCCAGTCGTTGAGGATACTTTGCGGATTAGAATGGACGCGTTCGAGCAGTTCCTCGAAGTTATTGAGGATTTCGCTAAGCAGGCGTTCGCGCGGTATGTCGTTGCCGGTAATTTTCTTAACTGATGTCGGGGGGATTCTGAATGTTCCCTGGAAGGCTGTCTGATTAACATTAAGTCCGATGCCGACAACAAGCTTATTTATTCTGTTGCCTTTGGAAGTAGATTCGAGCAGGATGCCGGCGATTTTTTCGCCTGCGACAAGTACATCGTTAGGCCATTTAAGGTTTATTCTAAGCTGGTACAGGTTTTCAAGCGAGTTGGATATTGCCAGGCATGCGGCAAAGTTAATCAGGTTAATTTTCCGTTCGTTGAATTTGCGGTTGAGCAGAACGGAGAAAGTCAGATTATGATCTTTAAGGCTGTACCATTTTCTGTCTTTTCTGCCTTTGCCATCGGATTGTTTTTCGGCCAGAAGAACTGAGCCGTCTGTGTTGAGATCATTTGCGGGGTCGAGCAAAACTGCGTTTGTCGAGTCAACTTCCTCGCTGTAAATAAAATTTCTGCCTATTACGTTGGTATCGAGCTTTAGATCAAAATCTTCGAAAGAGAACAAATTAACCTCATTGATATGATTGTTCGGTTACATGTGGCGATTAATTTCCCAATGGGAATATCCCAGGAGGGACAATACAAATTTAGCAATTGATTAGGAGAAAAGAAAATTTTTGCCAAATTGACAGAAGTCCGCCATAATGGCAAAGAGTATTGCCAAATTGGCAGGATATCGGGAAGTAAATAACCAGTAGGCAATGAAATTTTGGGGAATATGTTGTTTCTGGTATTATTTGTATCTGGCACAGTCATTGCAATAAAGTGGTAGTCAAACATTAAGGAGAAATTAAGTTATCATAGTTGCAATAAGCGAGAAAAAAGAGTGGCGGAGATATGAGAAAAAGCTGTCGCTCATTAAATTAATATGATTGGATAAGTATTTTATAAATAAAGGGAGAGAGTAAAAATGGCTAAGATTATTGGAATTGATTTGGGAACTACTAATTCATGTGTTTCTGTAATGGAAGGCAATGAACCGGTAGTAATTCCAAATTCAGAAGGAGGAAGGACTACGCCGTCTATTGTAGCATTTACAAAGACCGGGGAGAGACTGGTTGGACAGGCGGCTAAAAGACAGGCTGTAACAAATCCGAAGAATACTATATTCTCTATCAAGAGATTTATGGGAAGAAGAATGGATGAAGTTACGTCTGAAATGACAAAGGTGCCTTACCAGGTAATGGCAGGTGATGGCAACAGTTCAAGAGTAAAGATTGATGACAGAGTTTATTCACCACCTGAAATTAGTGCTATGGTTCTTCAGAAGATGAAAAAAACAGCGGAGGATTATCTTGGTCATGAGGTTACGGAAGCTGTTATTACAGTTCCTGCATACTTCAATGATTCACAGAGACAGGCGACTAAGGATGCCGGCGAGATAGCGGGTCTTAAGGTAAGAAGAATTATCAACGAGCCGACAGCCGCGGCACTGGCTTACGGTCTGGACAAGAAGAACAAAGATCAGATTGTTGCTGTATATGATCTTGGTGGCGGTACTTTTGATGTTTCTATTTTACAGCTTGGTGATGGTGTTTTTGAAGTAAAATCTTCAAACGGGGACGGGCACTTAGGTGGCGATGACTTTGACCAGAGATTAATTGATTTTCTTGCCGATGAGTTCAAGCGTACCGAAGGCATTGATTTAAGAAAAGATGCGATGGCATTGCAGAGATTAAAGGAAGCTTCTGAAAAGGCTAAGATTGAGCTTTCCAACTCTATGCAGACGGATGTTAATCTTCCGTTTATTACGGCTACGCAGGATGGTCCGAAGCATTTAAATATTGCGATCACGCGTGCAAAGTTTGAACAGCTGATTGATGATCTGATTGAAAGAACAGTCGCTCCATGTGAGAAGGCAATAAGAGATGCCGGCGTATCAGCTTCACAGATTAATGAAGTAATACTTGTAGGCGGATCGACAAGAGTTCCCAAGGTACAGGAACTGGTAAAGAAGCTCTTTAATAAAGAGCCGCACAAAGGTGTTAACCCGGATGAAGTAGTTGCGATTGGCGCGGCAATTCAGGGTGGCGTTTTAACAGGCGATGTAAAGGATGTGTTGTTGCTTGATGTAACACCGCTTTCGCTGGGAATTGAAACTCTTGGAGGAGTTATGACAACTCTTATTCAGTCAAACACTACAATCCCTACAAGAAAGAGCGAGGTATTCTCAACGGCATCGGACAGTCAGCCTTCGGTAGAAATCCATATAATGCAGGGTGAACGTCCAATGGCAGCCGACAACAGGCCGCTTGGCAAGTTTCATCTTGATGGAATCCCGCCTGCGCCAAGAGGTATTCCGCAGATTGAGGTAACATTCGATATTGATGCTAACGGCATTTTGCATGTAAGCGCCAAAGATAAGGGCACAGGCAAGGAACAGAGCATCAGAATTACTTCTTCGTCAGGCTTAGCCCAGGATGAAATTGACAAGATGAAAAATGATGCTAAAGCTCATGCGGCTGAAGATAAGAAAAAGAAAGAGTCTATTGAAATAAAGAACCAGGCGGATAATCTGATATTCCAGACTAAAAAACAGTTGGAAGAAATGAAGGATAAGATTTCCGCAGATAATAAAAACCGGTTGGAATCTGAGATAAAGAAGGTTGAAGAAGCAGTAGCGGGCAATAATTCAGATACAATTAAAGCCGCCACCGAATCATTAAACAAGGTTTTGCAGGAAGTTGTAACTCAGTTTTATCAGCAGACAGCGGGACAGCCGGGTGCGGAAGGCAATGCTCAACCAGGCGCAGAATATCAGCAACAGGCTAATAACACGCGGTCTGAAGGAAGCAGTAGTAAATCCAAGAATGAAAAAGATGTTCAGGATGCTTCGTATGAAGTAGTCGATGAAGAAGAAAAAAATAAAAAATAATTTAATCTTATATTATTAAGGAAAACGTGGCGGACAAGTATGGGTGTCCGCCAAATTTTAATAAAAAAGGAAAAGAAAATGGAAAACACAAATAATGAATTGCTTCAGGAACAGGAAACTGTAACTGCAACAACAAACTGGGATGAGGCTCTTGAGAAGGAATGCTGGACAGCCCCCAATGTTGATGTTTATGAAACCCCCGATGAGTATGTGCTTTCAGCTAATATGCCGGGAGTTGTGAAGGAGAATGTTAAAATTAAGTATGAGGATAACAGTCTTATCATTATGGGTAAGGTTGAGTATAAGGAGCTTTTAAGCCGTAAGTATATCTTAAATGAAAGTCAGCTTGGCAATTTTTACCGCAGGTTCAAAATCTCGAACAGCATTGACGACCAAAAGATATCGGCAAGGCTTGAGAATGGACAGCTTATTATTAATTTGCCGAAGCATGAAAGGGCAAAGCCAAAAGATATCGAAATCAGGTAAAAAGTTTTTTATGCAGAATTTATGGGGACTCAATTGTTTATAGAGTCTTCCGAAAAGTTTTCCTTATCATTTAAAGCCTGTCAGTAATGACGGGTTTTTTTTTTGTTCGTCCGGCTGACAGGAAAGTAAATAGCAGTTTCTCATTTTTTATGTTTAAATTTTGTTCTGCTATTAATATCTTGGTTCTCAAAAAAAACGGAGAATAAATGAAGAAGTAGCTTATTATTGCCATTGTCGCTTTTGTGCTTTTATTTGGTATTGCCGGTAGATTTACAGACAATAAATCCCGGATTGTAAAACATCGAGATGGAAGAAAGGAAAAGAAAGCAGGGGCGGTAAATAAATACCCGTCAGATTTTGAATGGATTAAAAGAACCTATCCGTTCTTTAACTCCGATCCGCTTGCCTATAAACGTGCGATTGAAGAAACTCAACGGTTAAGGTTCCGGACGGAGATAGATTATCTTAAGAAAGGGGCGTGGCTTTCACAATGGGAATTTGTCGGACCGGTAAATATCGGCGGACGGATTGTTGATATTGAATTTAATCCGAAGTATCCTGATATTGTTTATGCCGGTGCGGCAACTGGGGGTGTGTTAAAATCAACTGATATGGGAAGAACATGGAGGGCTGTATTCGATGAGCAGGCGACTCTTACAATTGGAGATATAGCTGTTGACCCAAATAATCCTGATATTATTTATGTTGGCACAGGCGAAGCAAACGGAGGGCATAATAATTTTCCCGGTGGCGGAATTTATAAATCCTTAAATGGTGGCAATACCTGGAGCTACGTGGGTCTGGATAGTTCCGTTTCCATTGGCAGAGTTATAATAGACCCGGTTAATTCTAATAATATTTATGTAGCCGCTGTTGGTTCTTATTTCGCGCCAAATTCGCAGCGGGGTGTTTATAAAAGTACGGATGGCGGGCAGTCATGGCAGAGGTCTCTTTTTGTTTCCGATTCAACCGGTGCAATTGATATTATAATGGATCCGGTTAATCCATCTTTTCTTATGGTTGCGATGTGGGAGAGAGTCCGCAGACCTTCGAGTGCTCATCTTTATGGACCATCAAGCGGTATATACCGTTCGACAGACGCTGGCAAGTCCTGGAGTTTACTTGGGAGTTCAACCGGGCTTCCTAATTCATTAGTGCAAAATGTAGGAAGAATCGGACTGGCTCAGAGCAGGACAAATCCGGCGATAATATATGCTCTTTATACTGATGGATATTTCGTAACTGGTTTATATAAGACGTCAGATTATGGTAACAGCTGGTCGAGAATGGATCCCTTAAATAAGATTACATCAGGGACAAGTAACTTTAGCTGGTATTTCGGGCAGTTAAGGGTTCATCCGGTTAATCCTGATATTGTTTATGTTATGGATGTCGCCTTTATGAGATCATCTGACGGGCAGTACCTGGCCGATTTTATATGGATATGACGGTCCATCGCAACTACATCCGGACCACCACGCGCTCGCGTTTAATCCGAATGATCCAGATTATATTATTAGCGGAAATGACGGGGGTATGAATATCTCGACTGACGGTGGTATCAGTTGGTCTCAGCCGGTAAATATTCCTGTTACTCAGTTTTATGAAATAGCTCTCGATTATACAAATCCGCTTGCATTTTATGGTGGGACTCAGGATAATAATACAATCAGGACATTATCCGGCAAGACAAACGACTGGAAAGGTATTTACGGAGGTGACGGGTTTTACTGTGCTGTGGATTTTACTGACCCGGATATAATTTATGCGGAGTATCAGAATGGAGTGCTTGGTAAATCTGTTGACGGAGGCAATACTTTTTTTATAGCAACTAACGGAATTAGTCCTGATGAGCCTAAGAACTGGTCAACTCCTGTTATTATGGATCCGCATAACAGCAGGGTGCTTTATTACGGCACAAACAGAATATACAGAACTACAGATGGTGCCACAAGCTGGAAAGCTGTAAGCGGTAATCTTACTATAGATAGTTCAGGGAACTCCATTACCACTATCTCGGTTGTTCCGTCAAATCAGAATGTGATTTATGTCGGTACGGATGACGGTCAGGTCCGGGTTTCTAAAGATTACGGACAATCATGGAATAGAATAAACAATGGACTGCCGAATCGCTGGGTAACAAGAGTTGTTGCCGATCCTAAGAAAGAAAATGTTGTTTATGTAACTTTTTCGGGACTTAAATGGCGAGATCCTCAGTCGCATGTTTTCAGGAGCGATGATTACGGACAGACGTGGCAGGATATTAGTTCAAATCTTCCGGATGCTCCGGTTAATGCTTTTGCCGTTGATCTTAACGACCAGAATATTCTTTACCTTGGGAGCGATGTCGGCGCTTTTGTAAGCTTTAACCTGGGACAGTCCTGGCAGACGCTTGGAATGGGACTGCCTGTCGTTCCTGTGAATGATATGAAAATTCATCCGATTTCAAATTACCTTGTAATTGGAACGCACGGACGTTCGATGTATAAAATAAATCTTAATACAGTTACTTCAATAAATTCTTTGAAACATGGTCGCAGGATATCAGGCTGGTTCCTTTCTCAGAATTATCCCAATCCGTTCAATCCTTCAACGCGGATAAACTATTCCATTCCTGAAAAATCATTTGTAACAATAAAAGTGTATGATATTCAGGGGAAAGAGACAGCAGTACTTGTAAATGAAGATAAAACGCCTGGTGAATATTCCGCTGAAATGAATGCCGGCAGTCTTGCCAGCGGGATTTATATTTATAAGATTCAGGCAGGTAGTTTTAGCGAGGTAAAAAAGATGATACTGCTAAGATAAAACCTGTTTCGCCGGCATGTCAGGATACGTTCAAAGGTATGAAAAAATTTTCTAAAGCCGGACAAAAGTAGTTTCAGGATTATTTTCCGGAGACTTCAGATGGTCGTCCAGGAGTTGCAGTTTGTCATCCAGAGACTTCAGATGGTCGTCCAGGAGTTGCAGGTTGTCATCCGGAGACTTCAGATGGTCGTCCAGGAGTTGCAGGTTGTCATCCAGAGACTTCAGATGGTCGTCCAGGAGTTGCAGGTTGTCATCCAGAGACTTCAGATGGTCATCCAGGAGTTGCAGGTTGTCGTCCAGGAGTTGCAGGTTGTCATCCAGGAGTTGCAGGTTGTCATCCAGAGACTTCAGATGGTCGTCCGGAGACTTCGGATGATTTCCAGGAACCTCGGATAGCCGTCCGGAGACTTCGGATGATTTCCAGGAACCTCGGATAGTCATCCGGAGACTTAGGATGATTTCCAGGAGTCTCGGATGGTCGTCCGGAGACTTCAGATAGACATCCAGGAACATCGTACAGTCATCTGGAGAGTTAAGATAGCTTCCAGGAACATCGTACAGACAAAAGTTAACTGATTTTTTCCTTCCAGAGACCTCGTACAGTCGTCCAGGAGTCTCGGATGGTCGTCCGGAGACTTCGGATGGTATGGAAATACATTAAAAAGAGAAATACCGGGGCTGTTTTCGTATTTGCAGACATTTTATCCCTGCAGGGGCAATAAAAAACATCTTAACCTGACAATATTTGGCAGGCATCTGACTCCGGGGAAAAATCATGCAACTGCTACAATGGTACAGCACAGGGCATTCCCCGGTTGATATAAATATTCATACAATCAAGGCAGGCTGATATGAGCATAATAGAGCAGCTTAGAACAGAAGAAATGACGGGGCAAAGGTTTCAGAGATTTCAGAAGCTTATGCCCTATAAAATCCGTGATATACTGCTGGTTTCAAGTCTTTATGACTCATACTTATTTGAAGAGGACGGAAGATTATATGAACTGCTCAGGCGTGAGTATCAGGGACTGAATCTGAGTTATACGCCGGAGCTTACGCACGTTTCGAACGGAGCAGAGGCGCTGGATGCTTTAAAGGATAATCAGTATAACCTTGTCATTACTACGCTTCATATTGAGGATATGCACGTAGTCAGGTTTGCAAAGAAAATCCGTGAGGTTAATGAGAAGATACCCATAATACTTCTTGCCTATGATAATCAGGAACGGAAAGAACTTGTAACCGGTTATGATATTTCTATTTTTGAGCGCATATTTATCTGGCAGGGGGATTACCGGCTTCTGATTGGCATTATTAAATGTGTTGAAGACCGTATGAATGTTGAGAACGATACAAAGCTTGTAGGTGTGCAGTCGATTATTCTGATAGAAGATAATGTTAAATTTTACTCGTCCTATCTTCCGATTATATATACCGAGATATTGAAGCAGTCGCAGAGACTTATTTCCGAAGGTGTTAATCTTACCCATAAGTATCTAAGAATGAGGACCCGTCCCAAGATTCTGCTTTGCACAACTTATGAAGAAGCGTGGGCTTACTACGAAAAATATTCCGAATATATACTTGGTATTATTTCCGATATTAATTTCCGTTATAACGGAAAGAAAGATTCTGAAGCGGGCATAAAGTTCGTGCGAAACGTAAAAGTGTTGCATGCTGATATTCCGGTGCTTCTTCAGTCGAGTAATGCGGGGTTTGCAGAAATAGCGGCACAGACCGGGGCATCATTCTTATTAAAGAATTCGCCAAGGCTTCTTCATGAGTTAAGCGAGTTTATTGTACGCCACTTCGGCTTTGGCAATTTTATATTTTCCACTCCTGACGGAAGAGATGTTGGAGTTGCTTATAATCTAAAAACCTTTGAAGAGCAGCTTAAGACAGTTCCGGATGAAAGTATTTTATACCATGCTGAACGGAATCATTTTTCCAACTGGCTCAAGGCGCGGGCAGAATTTTTACTTGCTCATCAACTGAGGCCTCACAAAGTTAGTGATTTCCCTTCGGTTGTGGCTTTAAGGAATGAGCTTACAGGAGCCATTCAGTCTTATCTTGAAAGCAGGGGGCGCGGTATAATAACTGATTTTGAAAAAGATTCATTTGATGTAAAGAATAGTTTTGCGCGGATTGGGGGTGGCTCGATTGGGGGCAAGGCGCGCGGTCTCGGTTTTATTAATAATCTGATTTATAAATACAATCTGCGGGAAAGATTTAAGGATGTAATAATATTTGTACCTTCGGCAATTGTAATTGGTTCTGACGTATTTGATCAGTTTCTTGAAGAGAACCGGCTTATTAATTTAGCGTTAAGCGAGTCGGATGACGATGTAATTACCAGGGCATTCCTTGAAGCGAAGAAATTCCCGAAAGAAATAAAACATAAACTTGAGGAATACCTTGGCATCGTTCATGTTCCGCTTGCCGTACGTTCATCGAGTCTGTTGGAAGACTCGCAGTATCAGCCGTTTGCGGGAGTATATCAGACCTATATGTTGCCTAATAACAATCCGGATAAGGGGGAGAGATTAAGGGAGTTACTTAACAGCATCAGGAGAGTCTATGCTTCTACCTTCTACAGGTCTGCTAAAGATTACATGAAAGCGACGTCTTACCGTCCTGAAGAAGAGAAGATGGCGGTTATTATTCAGCAGATGGCAGGTTCGCAGCATGACGAGCGTTTTTATCCTGATTTTGCGGGAGTGGCAAAGTCATACAACTTTTATCCTGTTCCACCCCAGAAATTTTCTGATGGAATTGCTCTTGTGGCGCTTGGTCTTGGCAGGATGGTTGTTGACGGGGGCAATTCGGTGCGTTTTTGTCCTAAGTATCCGCGGCATCTGCTTCAGTTTTATTCTGTAAAGGAAACCGTGAGGAATGCACAGCAGGAATTTTTTGCATTAAATCTGCACAGTAGTTTAAAGGATGCTACAACAGGTTGCCGTGATATGCTGGTACAGCGTTATAATCTAAGCGATGCGGAGAAAGACGGTTCTTTATATTACACGGGTTCTACTTATTCGCCGGAAAACGATTCAGTTTATGACGGAATTTCGAGGGCAGGGCACAGGATAGTTACTCTTGCTCCGATACTTAAGCAGAAAATATTTCCGCTTCCGGAGATACTTGATATTATACTTGATATTGGTCGCTGGGGAATGGGTGCGCAGGTAGAAATTGAATTTGCGGTTAATCTGAAAGTCATGCAGGGAGAGCCAAAGGAATTCGGACTATTGCAGATGCGTCCGCTTGTGCTTAACAGCGAAATCGAGGAACTGCGCATCGACCATTATAAGCCGGAGGATATTTTAGTCTGGAGTGGTCAGGCGCTTGGCAATGGGGTGACAAACGGAATTTATGATATAGTAGTAGTTGATATTGAAAAATTTGACCGTGGGAAAAGCCAGGTAACTGCTATGGAAATAGGGATGTTTAATGCGAAACTTATTGCGCTTAAGAAGCCTTATATTCTTATCGGAGTTGGGCGGTTGGGTTCGCTGGATAAGTGGCTTGGGATTCCTGTTGTCTGGGAACAAATCTCAGGTGCCAGTGCAATTGTTGAGTCAGGATTTAAGGATTTTAACGTAACGCCATCGCAGGGTTCTCACTTTTTTCAGAATATCACTTCATTCAGAGTCGGATACTTTACTGTCAATTCCTTTATCAGTCAGGGTTTTATCGACTGGGCGTGGCTGGCAGAGCAGAAAATATCAGCGGAAGGTGAGTTTGTAAAACACCTTTGCTTTGACGAGCCAATGTCAATTAAGATAAACGGTCATCAGAATAAGGGAATTATATTAAAGCCGGGAGCGGAAGCATAAGCATCCGAAAAAAAACATCGCGCGATTTTCTGTCTTAATCATAATCGTACACTAATTTTTGCAATCGGGAAGTTACAATACGATTAATATTTGATATATTGCACTATAACTTTAGATAAAGATAGAAAGGAATAACAGACTTGAGGAAATTCCGGTTTCAAATAATTCTAATTCTCTCCGTTTTTTTTGCTGTTTTACTAACAGGAATTTACCTGTTCCAAAAAGTCGGAGACAGTCAGGATGAATTCAGCGGTTATGTCGTCTATGAGTTCTTTTTTATTATAATCTCAGGGATTATTTTAATTGCGGTAATAGACAACCGGTTGTTTAAAAATATAATAAAGCCTGTAAGCGTGATTGATACGGGTCTGAACGATGAAAATATATCTGGTATCAGAAAACTGCAAAAAATACCAAATGAATTTGGTAGCATAGCGGGCAGGATTATAAAGAACTATAATCAGAGAGAAGATTTAAACAGCGAGATTATTGACAGGGAACATGCTGAGGAGGAATTAAGGAGACTTTCAAGGGCAACGGTTCAAAGTCCTATTTCAGTAGTGATTACAGACATCAGTGGAAATATTGAATTTGTAAATCTGATGTTTGTTCAAAAGACAGGCTATTCTTCAGCTGAAGTAATTGGCAGGAATACGAGGATATTAAAATCCGGTAAGATAAAAGATGAAATATATAAAGAACTATGGATGATGATTCTTGAAGGCAATAACTGGTGTGGCGAGTTGCTGAATAAGAAAAAGAATGGAGAACTTTATTGGGAAATGGTAACCATTTCACCGATTAAAAATTCAAGAGACCGGATTACTCATTTTGTGGCTATGAAGGAAGATATTACACTCAGGAAGCAGGCGGAGGAAGAAATAAAAAATGCCAGAGAAATAGCGGAAAGCGCTGACAGGGCAAAGGGTATTTTTCTTGCTAACATGAGTCATGAGATACGTACACCGATGAACGCTATTATCGGGTTTTCTGAACTGCTGAAGCCAAGAATTACAGAAAATAAATCCAAAGAATATCTTAATGGAATTATAGCAAGCGGTAAAAATGGCTCTATGTTGTTTATAGTGGGTAATCATACTTTAATTTACCCGCCA
>JBAXDX010000014.1:0-43911 GCA_037140715.1 Ignavibacteria bacterium | reverse complement strand
AAGAAATAAACATAAAAATATATACAGTAATAAAATTATATTGCAGACATAACCGCTTTGCATTTCTCCCGGTTGTGATATCTCATGGATTATGCGAAACCGTTCTTCAAGTAATTCCGTCCTGTTCATCAACACCTCCCGATATTTATTGGGTGGTAATCTGCAAAATATCTTATTCTAAATCAATTCTAATTTTTCTGTCGTACACCCAGCGGAAGAAGGGAACTGCCCGACTGTAGTTGCCTCATTTATTCTAAAAAATGTCAGTTTTACCGGCCGACGGCTTAACATCCTGCTGACTCCGCCATGGATGATTAGAACCAGGCACCGGAGGTTTTCTTTGCATACTGAGTTTCTTCCGCTCCTTCAACTGCCGGGTAACCAGCTCTTCACCCGACTTGTTAAATATGTGCACGCTCCTGTCCAGATACTCTCTGACAATGACATTATCTCCCGGATGCGGCATTAGTGCGACAGAGCGCTCAATCTGATGATGGACTGAATCAAAACTAAACGTGTAATCATTTTTTACCTGCAGTCGCATTTCCTTAACCAGTCTGTCCTGATGCGTCCGGTTGCCGCGTTCTACGCGTCCCTTTGCCTGTCGACCGCGCATAAATAATCTGCACCTCAAGTTTTTCCATTGCCCGCACAAAATCAGTTTTTCCATTCTCTTCATAATAAACCGAATGTCTGTCAGTATAAACACTATTTGGCATACCATATTACAGGCAATATTCCCAAAGCACTTTCATTACCGATTCTGTGTCTTCCTTCGGACTGAACATCAAATGCACGCGTCCGGTAGCATCATCTACTATGTTCAACAGACAACACACAGGTGCTCTTCCTTCAAACCAGTCATGATGACTGCCGTCAGGCTGTATCATTGCCCCTGATGCCGAACGCCTTTCCCGCCGTTTTCTGTGCGGACGTTTCTGACGTTCGTTTGTAATAATGCCATTTTGTCGCATCCACCTGCGAAGCGTCTCATGATTTATCTTTATGTTTTCACATTCCTCAGGTTTTTCCGCAAACAACGCGGGCCCAAAATCCCTTTATTTCTTCCAATACTGTGATAATACGCTTTCTTTCAGACCAGGCGGATAACCCCTGTTTGACGATTTTCCTCGCAACCGGTGAACCAGACCAGAATCTCCTTCCAGCTTCCACCTGCTTATTATCCGGTACATCTGTCTCTCACTTATCTCCAGTAGCTTTGCGCCTTCCTCTATCGTTAACTGATGCTCTTTGCATTTTATTGCTATTGCCATCCGGTTCCGTTCTTTTTTGCTCATTGTCAGTTCTTCTTTTATGCCACACCTTTTTTTTGGTGTTCTAAGTTGGCTAATTTACTGACATTCTTAAAGAGTTTTCACCCTGACATTTCTAACGAGTTATAACAACATTTTTTTATTTATGCTGAGTAGTTACCTTATTAGTAACTACTCAGCATAATTTTAAAAGTGTCGAATTTAGACTATTTCTGCACTTTTCAATTGTTAAAAAATAAATTAAAAGTGTGATTTTGAGCTGAAATATAAACATCTCAGAAATATGCTGAGTAGTTACTCTTATTAACTCTAAGAAGTTTGGATATTTATTTTTGTTTTATTAAGTTATTTTAAGAAGGGCATTGTCATGACGGTTATTTGTCAATCCAATGCAGTTATAAAAATTTTGTAAAACCAGAATGATTTTTTGGAGGAATTATGAAATTGACGGATGAAAAAATCCTGAGCTATTATTTGATTAATAATATTTCAATTAGACTGATTAAAGGGAAAGAACATTTCGCAGTAATTCTTCGGCGGCATATTTTGTCCGTCTGCTATTCAGTTGAATGTTATAAGTTTAATAAACTGGAGGAAGCTCAGGACAAATTCCAGGAATTAAAATTCAATCTTAATTTTGACTGTATGAAGCATTATTACTCAAGGCTTAAAACCCAAGTGCATTCTTTTCGGTAAGCAAACGACTTTCTTTAGCTTTTATTACTACAGTTTATGGACTGTGTTAAACAGCGATACTTCTGAAAAAGAAACTTCGTCAGGGTCTGTTCTGGTCAATAAGTTAAAGTTTTATGTTTTTCCTGAGCATTTGTTCTGCCAGTATTGAGTAGATTTGTTTTTGGTAAGTTGTATAAAATAATTTTAATTGTCTTGTGGCAAACATTTTTGCCATTGAAGAAGGATACTCCACTTCACCCCATCGGGAGCTACATTTCATATCCTTTTTCAAAATCATTTACACAAAACTCTTTATACTCCCAGAATCACCTGTTAACAGAGAGTCTTTTTTTAGCAAATTTTATTTAATCAGCATCATCTTATTAGTTATAACTTCATTGCCAAAACTTAACGAGTAAAAATAAATTCCTGAAGGCAGATTGCCGGCGTCAAAGTTAACTTCGTAACTTCCGGCATTTTTGTAGGAGGATATCAAACTTTTTACTTCTGTACCAATTGTATTAAATACCTTTAACGTAACATAACCGCTATTTGGCAGGCTGTATGCTATCTTCGTGGATGGGTTAAACGGATTGGGATAATTCTGCGCCAGATTAAATTTTGCAGGGGTTGAACTAACCCATTCTTCAACTGCCGAGGTTTCTATCTTCAATCCTCTGCCGCCACCGCCAATCTTTGAAAAATGTGGGAAATACGCCCTGATTTCTACCGAATCCATCTCACATACAATTCCATCATTCTTCCATTGTCCATCATTTAAGAAAGCAAACGCTAAGGAAGTCGTATCCGTCGGCGATGGAAAAGAACCGAATGTTTTTATGAAAATATTTTCTAATTCCGGCGTAATTGGAATTTTAAAATATGCTTCATAACCAGGAGTGAAATAATAGCTATGATCCTGATCGTAAGTAGAATCCGGCGTATGAACTTTTACTTCAAAATAAAGCCAGAGCGACTGACCGACAACGTTCTGAACGACAGGCTGGGTCGTATCCCTTGCAGGATTTAATTGCGCAATCAGAAATTCCATTGAATCAATTGCTCCGGGTATTGAGCCTGACGGGAATCCGAAATGAGAGCCGGTTAAAGCAGTAAAAAGTTCCATAAAAGCACTGCCACTGCTCGGAAGCGGAGCGGGATTACTAAGTACATAATCTACGCCTTCAGTAATAGTGTCTCTTCTCATTGTATGGGTAACTTTAAAGTTGCCAGTACTATCCGTAGGATACTCGAAGTTAAATATTCCAAGCCACTTATGCTGGCCAAAAGAAGGACCATACATTACTAAAAAAAACAGAACCAAAGTTAACATTCTTTTCATTTTTCACTCCTTAAAATTAAACAAAATTAATTACCCGCTAATATTTGAATCAAAAATCTATAATCTCCATTTGAAAGTCAAGAAAAATCGGTTTCCATTCATCAGGTATGTACTGACAATCACAATTATTGATTATTTATTACACAAAAAGTTATAAAGCCTGATAATGACACAGATTTAATTGAACAGTCGCTTGTAAAATCCTATAAATTTTCTATATTGCATTGCGTTTCTTTGTTCTTTTCTTACTTTTGCATATTTGCAAGTTAATTTTATTCATTTTTCAATTGGAGATAATTATATGAGGAAATTACTCACTGTTCTCTTATTTGTTACTTCCGGTCTTCTTTCAACCTTGTTTATGTATGGTTGCGTTGATTCGCCGGAAAGTTTTGTTTCTCCTTCATGGGATCTAAGTCTGAATGTTCCTGTCAAGGACAAAACCTACACGCTTAAAGAAGTAATCCAAAAAGATACTTCTTCTATCAAATGGTATCCTGCTGGTTCGACAAATGCAAACATGCTGTATTATGCCGATAAAAAAACAATTGAGCCGGTAACAATTGGCGACAAAGTAAAACTGGATAAGACAGTTCAGTCTGTTACATCTCAAAAAATCGGAGAAATAAAGATCAAGGATCCTTCAATAATGTCGCAGGACATAAGTTTTAGTTTCGATACGACTATTACTCCTGGCAGCACTCAAATTTTCCCTTCGCAAACCAACGCCAAAATTTCCATTACATTGCCCCTGATTAACCAATTTAATTATATAATATTAAATTCTGGTGCTCTTAGCGTAAGTTTGAAAAACAATCTGCCATCTCCGGTTGATTTAACCTTATCAGGTATGAGTCTTAGAAATAAGTATAATACCGTTCCTGTTGGAACCAACAATAGTCAGGTTGTTATTCCGGCAGGTCAGACAAAAAATATTGTTATTGATTTGACTCCAGGCATTAAAATTTATAATCAGCTTGTTTTTAACTGCCTGCTTTCGACAAATGGCAGCGGGACAAAATCAGTTGCAATTCCTAATACCGCCGTAAACGTTTCGGCAAATTTATCTAGCCTGTCAATTACTGAAGTTAGCGGACAATTAAAGGAGAATATAATCACTTCAGACAATACAGTACAGATTGATGACTCAACTAAATATACAAGTATCGAAATAGAAAGCGGTAACATACAGCTTGACTGTGCAAATAATATCGATGCAGGCTTTAACGCAAAACTTGTTCTTAATCCTAATTCCTCTGCTCCTTTTGAGTATGCTTTCAGAGTAGAGAGAAAGGCAAGTCCAACGTTTAATATTTCATTGAATAATGTAGTGCTGAAATCTTTAACCCCTACAACCGCTATTGATTATGAAGTTCAGGTTAAAACCGATTCCACTACAGATAACCGTATAATTCATAGTACAGATACATTTAGCAGTACTGTAACTGTTAATCCTATGACTTTAAAACGATTCGAGGGAATTGTAAAACCTACAAAACTGGAGGTAAAATCAACTTCTGTTTCTCTCAATCTCAAGGACTTAAAAGATAAATTTAAGTTCGATAAATTAATATTAAAGAATCCTTCCGTAAAGATTAATCTAAATACAACTTCAAAACTTAAACTCAGGTTTGATGGACAGATTGCAGGAACAGGCTCTGCCTCCGCTCTTAAATTCTCAGGCATAATTTCTCACGATGGCGTAACGTCAAATAATGTTATTTCAATTCCAACCGCGGATATGGAGAACTTCCTTGCCAGCTTTACGCCCGGTCTCCCCAGCGAGCTGACAATAACCGGCAACGCCCTGATTAACCCAAATTATGAACAGATTTTATATTCATTTGCTAAAACTGATTCAATAACCGGCAATGCTGATATCAGCTTCCCTCTTAATGTCGGCATTGATGGCGGAACTATAAATGACACTTCAAGCTATGACCCGATAAGCAACCAGGAAGAGATTAAGAAAGTACAGTCAGTATTATTAACTATTGATATTACCAATGGACTTGCAGCTAAGGTTAAATTTCAGGGTTCATTACTTGACCCTGCAAAGATAAAACTTATTGATCTGCCTCCTAACAGACAACCCGGAAATGATTACATCGAAATCCCTGCGGCAACTGTCGATGCGAACGGGAAAGTAATCAGCCCTGCGGTAAAACAGGAGGTCATTGAGCTTAAAGGCTCCGATGTTACCAGCTTCCTTAATGGGAAATATATTGTCGCTAAAATGGCAATTAATACGTCCGGATCCGTATCAGGAACCGCTAATCCGGTAGAATTTAAGATTACCGATGCTATCCGGATAAAAGCTTCAGGTAAATTAGTATATCGCGTTAGTGAAAAATAAAAATCAGGTTGAACTTTGCAGTCCCGATGAAATCGGGATTGCATAACGGAATTGTATAATAAATAACACTAAATTAATATTGAAAAATATAATGGAGCCAGGAATATGAAATTTTTTATCACCACAAGCCTGTTACTGATTCTTTCTATTTGCTCTCAAGCTCAAATCGGCGGTTCAGCTTCCGGTTATGATGCGCAAAGCATCGGCATGGCAAATACTTATACAGCTGCTTCAACTGGTGTTTTTGCTATTGGCAAAAACCCCGCTAATTTATCTTTTAGCGACAACGGAAGATTTGAAGTTCAAACTAATATTATCCCTCTTCCCTTTCCATCAATTTCATTTGGGGCAGGAACTGATTTCCTTTCAATAAATGACTATAATTATTTTTTCGGCGGCGTTCCTGATCCGGCAAACCCGGGAGGGAAGAAAATCGGAAGGTTTTTAACTGCTGAGGATAAAAACAGATTAGTTTCCATGTTTGAAGATGGCGGAACTGTTTCTACAGGTTTCTCAATGCCACTGCTTAAAATATTTTATAAGGCCGGAGATAAAGCCGGAGCTTTCGGATTCTCTATAAGCGATAACTTTGCAATGGAGATGAAATTTCCCAAAGGACTTGCCAACTTTGCAATGAACGGCAACTCTGCCGATACACTTACTTCTTTTTCAGACGGAAAGTTTACCGCATGGTACCTGAGGGATATAAGTCTTTCATATTCAAGGGATATAAACGAGCTACTGACAAATACATTTAATATGCCCCAAAACCTTTTCCAGCGTTTCTCTTTTGGTATTTCCTTTAAATATGTTACGGGACTTGCCTATGCCGGTAGCGATAATTTAAATGCCAGTATGATTACAAGTTCTAATCAGATAATGTTTAATTCAAATTCTTCCGGACTTGTTGCAGTTTCTCCTGACTTTGGAACCAAGTATGATTTCGATTCTTTATCACAGAAAAAAGATGCAAACATGGGGCCTTTCCCTGCAAGCGCAGGAAGCGGTATCGGTATTGACATTGGTTTCACCGCCCAGTTAAACGATGCTTTGATAATTGGATTTGCATTAACAGACCTTGGTAATATTACATGGAATACTAATGCCGCTAAGTTTACTTATAACAGTTCTGTCTCGCTTACCGATCTTTCCGAGACATCTCAGCGCGATACCGCCCAGAAGAGAATTAAAGAATATAAAGGTGAATATATTTCTGAATTTTCCACTTCCCTGCCGGGAGCTTTAAGAATCGGGGCTTCATATCAATTAGATAAAGACCCTGTCATCGGCGGACTTATTCCCGGTAAGCTTTTAATTGCTATGGATTTTAATATGGGATTTAATGATATGCCGGGTAACAGTACAAAACCAAGAGTTTCTTTAGGTACAGAGTGGAAACCGATGGACTGGGTTCCATTTATCAGAACCGGCTTATCCTTCGGCGGAAACGATAGTTTTAACTGGGCATTTGGATTAGGTTTTAATGCCGGAGTATTTGACCTTGGAATAGCGACAAGGGATTTTCAATACATGTTTTCAAATGACATAAAACGCACGTCAATAGCTCTCGACACGCGCTGGAAATTCTGACAAACAAGAAATAATCAACATTTTTCTAAAGACGCGCGGTTGCGCGTCTTTTTTTTTGAACCTGGTCAACATCTGACAGATTTATCATTAACATCGCCACCATTTAATTCAGGCAATTCAGAACGCTCATTTCTCTGCAATTTAACCCCCTTAACAAAATACATATCAAGCTCCCCCTTTCCCTTGGCCGTTACCTTGCCCCGGTACTCGCATTCATAATAATCCTTTACCAGCATATAAGTATAAGCGGAAATATTTATCTGACCAGGCAACCCCGCACTTTCCATACGACTGGCAATGTTAACAGTATCACCCCAAATGTCGTAAGAAAACTTAATTTTACCTACCACGCCGGCAATGACGGTTCCCGAATGTACCCCGCCACGCATTTCCCATTTAATAGCTGCCGTTTTATTCCTTTCAGCAATATAACTCTGCATTTCGAGTCCGACTTCAATAATCCTGACAGCATGATCCTCCGCTTCTTCCGGAAGACCGGCGCCTATCATATAAGAATCCCCGATAGTTTTAAGTTTTTCAACTCCGTGTTTAGTAATAATTTCATCGAAATTGCGGAACATATCGTTAAGTTCATTAACAAGCATATCTGGAGGAAGCATACCGGCAATGTAAGTAAAGCCCTTAAAATCTGTAAAGAGAATACTGATATTTTTTATTTCTCTCGGCTTTACAAATCCTTTGGCTTTTAATTCATCAACTGTACTACCTGGCAGGATATTATGAAGAAGCTCGTCAGATTTCTCCATTTCAGCTTCAAGTTCTTTAGTCCTCTCCCTGACCATGAGTCCAAGTTCAATATTGCGTTTTTGCACTTGTTCTGTTTTATAGCGATAAACACCATAGACTAAAGAAATAACCAGCAGAAAGGCAGATGACAGGAACCATTTACTTAAATAAAAAGGTGGCAGGATTTCAAATTCAATAGTTGCGGCTTTAGTGCTCCACAATCCATCACTATTTCCTGCTATTACGCTAAACTTATATTTTCCGTAGTTCAGATTAGAAAGAGAAAGTGATCTTTGGTTAATTTCAGTAGTATCCTCCTTTCCTCCTCCTTCTTTAAGCATATATTTAAATACGGTAAATTCCGGAGAAGAGAAATAAACACCGGCAAATTCAAAAGTAATATAATTTTGATCAGGTTTAAGAACTAAACCGTTGACCAGTGTAGTATCTTTTCCGTTAATCTTAAATTTTGTTATATATATATCAG
This sequence comes from Ignavibacteria bacterium, assembly GCA_037140715.1. Taxonomy (GTDB): domain Bacteria; phylum Bacteroidota; class Ignavibacteria; order Ignavibacteriales; family SURF-24; genus JAUZPB01. The sequence continues at coordinate 35,440 of JBAXDX010000014.1, read as the reverse complement.
GGTTATAAACTTTCGGTTCCTCGTACGGTTCGAATCTGGTGATACCTTTTGAAGAACCAAACCATATATTCCCTTTATGGTCTTTGAAGACACTGGTCTGATTTCCCTCTGAACTAGGCAGTCCATCAATTGCCTTAAAGACCTTTGGCGAAAACCTTTCTTTTTGAAAATCATCATAATTTATTCTGTTTATCCCTCTGTTAGTAGAAACATATAAAAAATATTTATCCTTAAATTTTTCTTCAATTATTGAAAAACACAGATTACTGGTCAGCCCCTCTTTCATAGTAAAGTTTTTTATTCTATTACCTTCAAAACAACCGATACCCATACCCTCGGTTGCAAACCAGATAATTCCTTTATGATCCTCATATAGGTGCAAAACTGCGTATGTGCTTAACCCATTAATTATTGTAAAGTTTTGAAAGGATTTCCCATCATATTTACTAATCCCACCCTTCGTTGCCAGCCATACATTACCCAGATGATCTACTAAAATATTGGAGACCAGATTATTAACTAATCCATCCCCGACAAAGTAATTACGAAAGTCATGCCCGTTATATTTACATAATCCATTATCAGTAGCAATCCATATATTCCCCTGTAAATCTTCTTTAATACAACTAATTAATTCATTTGGAAGTCCGTCTTTTTTTGAAATATTACTAACTCTGTTTTTATTAAATTTAAAAATGCCTGAATAACGCGTGCCAAGCCACATAGTTTCATCTTTTGTAAAAAGAATAGAATAAACAGACAAATCTGTTAAATTTCCACCATGATTAAAAGCTTCCAACTTATTTCCTTTTAATTTACATACGCCACCGCCATCAGTACAGACCCAGATATTCCCATCAGCATCTTCATTTATCCCGTAAATACTTGTATTAGGCAGTCCGTCTTTTTTTGTGTATGATACAAACTTTTCAAATGATAACTTACAAAGCCCGCCATTATCTGTTCCTATCCACATATCTCCGCGTTTGTCAAAAAAAATGGAACGGATAAAATCAGTAGTCAGCCCGTTTAATGTGGAATAGTTATAAAACTTCCCGTTTTCATATTTAAATAAACCCTGCCCCATTGTTCCAAACCAAATAGCATGAGTATTTTTATTCTCTACAATTGAGATTACCGGAGATTTAGGGGAACCATTATCCGTTTCAAATTTATTAATCCCATTTTTATCAATCCTGGAAATTCCATTATATGTACCAACCCATATTCCTTTATCAGAATCTTCAAGAACAGAGAATACATTATTATTAATCAATCCATTTTTTTTTGAGAAATTTGTAAAGTTTTTTCCGTCAAATTTTGTAATTCCGTTACCTGACTCGCCATACCCAAACCAAAAATTCTCCTCGGAATCCTGGTAAATGACACGAATAAAACTGCTTATTAATGTATTATTATACTCAAAAGGAATCTCACGTTTATTATGGTATTTAATAATGCTGTTTCCCTTTGTACCAAACCATAATACTCCTTTTTTATCCTCACAAATTGAAAAAACCGGACAATTCTTAAATTCTTCTTTTATAAAATACTTGGTAAATTTAGTCTGGTCATATTTGCATACCCCTCCATGATCGCTAAAACCAATCCAGAGACTGCCATTCTTGTCTTCATATAAACAACCAACATCGTTAGAAATAAGACCATCGACAGTCGTATAATTGGTAAAAACCGTTCCGTCAAACCTGGATAATCCTCCCTGAGTAGCAAGCCAGATATAACCGGAGTGGTCTTGTAAAATGGAATAAATCGTATTTAGCGGCAACCCGTCTTCCACAGTATAATTTCTAATAGCAAGCTGCTGTGCCAAACTGGGAAGTGTAATGGTAGTAATAAAGAGAAGTATTATTGGTAAGATTCGATTCTTCATCAGCCTGTTTGAAAATAAGTAAATCTGTTATGCAAAGATAACAGATTACTTTCTAAAAAAAACAGATGCTAATTTATCTTTTCATCTTTTTTCTGATTCATAAATCCCAATTGCTCAGGGCTTACCTGCCCTTCTATCTTTATTTCTCCAAAGCGGGACTCATATCCGTCTATGTTCTCCTTTAACGCCATTAAAAGCATTTTTGCATGCTGTGGAGTTGTAATTATTCTCGCATGTACTTTGGCTTTCTGCACTCCGGGTACTACTCTTGTAAAATCTATTACAAATTCTGCCGGAGAATGTGTTATTATCGCCAAATTTGAGTAAATCCCTTCTGCTTCTTTCTCACCTAATTCAATATTCAGGTGCTGTGTATCATTGTTCTGACTCATTTGTATTTACCTTTTTTTTATGTGTACAAAAAAACGTGCATTTTATTTAACCGATGTGCGGAATTAAAAATTTTCTTATTAATTACTTTCGAAACTGATCAGCTTTGCTGAAGGCTTCTTTTGATTCTTTCGTCCTGCCCATAACTGCATAAACCTTAGCCAGTGTTTCCCAGCCGATTGAATCCTCAGGTTTCAGTTCTACAGATTTCTGCAGGTAAGGTAATGCTATTTCATATTTTTTTCTGTATTCAGGATTTTCTTTCCCTTCCTTGTCAGCTTCTTCTCTTAATTTTGTACCCCACTTTACGTATGAAACTGCAAGATTAAATATGGCACTATGGTATGCAACATCAATTTCAATAGCCTTGCTGAACTGTTCAACCGCATCAGAATATCTGCCAGCCTGGAGTAACAATGTGCCATAGTTATATCTGTAATACTGATTGCCCGGATCTTTTTCAACACCGGTTTTGAATGTTTCCATTGCTATAGCTACTTTATTGGCTGAGATCAAAGCGTTTGAAAGGTAGAGAAGTACATCCTGATCTTCGGGGAATGACTTTCTCCCGTCTTCTAAAACATCAATTGCCTTGTTGTACTGCTCCATAGCTTTTATACTGTCTTCAACATTCCCGTTTGTCTTATAGCCGTTGAATAAAGCAAATCCTCTTGATGAATATATCTGTCCAAGAATTTTGTAAACATCTACTGTTTTCTTAATCTTCAGCAAACTCTCTAGTGGTTTTATCGCATCGTCCTGTCTTCCGGCTTGCATCATTGCAAAGGACATATTCTTATATGTATCTGCCGAATCCGGTTCAAGTGTTATTGCATTCTGAAAAGCTGAAATGGCTTTATCATAAAAAGTTTTTATACTGTCTTCGCTTTTAGCTTTTGTAGCTTTATTAAAAAAGTTAACTCCTTTATTAAAACTGTTCATCCAATTGTACTTTCGTGAGTCGTCAATATTTTTTTCAAATTTCCTGCTGATTCCCAATGATTTGTTAAACGCATCCATCATATTTATGATATCGCCTTCTTCTCCGGATAAATATCCTAATAAGTAATAACCTTCATCGCTCTTAGTATTTTTCTGAATTTCTTTCTGCAAAGCTTCCTTTGCCTTTGTATAATTCTTCTGCTGAATATATAACTTAGCGCTCGTTAATTCGGTGGATGAACACTGGAATGCAGTCATGCTAAAAAAAATCAATACGGCTGACATCGAAAATATAATTATTCTGTTCATTTACTCTCCTTGATATATCCTTATGTGTTTTGAAATAATACTATGAAAAATTACTACTTTAAGCCTCTAAAATCAAGATATATTTAATTCTAAGGTCTCAAAAATGGTTTTAGCATTTTGCGCTTAATACCGTTTCTTCTTCCCGCCTCAATCTACAATATAATATTATCAGCATCGTTACGGATTATCGATTGCAGGTTCATGTTGAATAAGAAAGGACTTAAAGCTCTTTTTAGATAATATGAAAATGCCGTATTTTTGCCAGCCTGACCATTCCAATGTATGAAAATGCTTAATTTGAGCCAAACGAAGCATTAGACATATAACAAATGCTCCGTTTGGTCCCCACGGAGCATTAGACATACAGGAAATGCTCCGTGAGCGTCAAACGGAGCGTTAGACATTGAGGAAATACTCCGTTTGGTCCTCACGGAGCGTTAGACATATAACAAATGCTCCGTGAGGACCTCACGGAGCATTATTTAAATAACTAATGGTCAGTTTGGCAGAAAACAGGTAAATTCATAAAATCTAATCTGCTGTCCAATCGTTATAAATCTGACTTTTTATCCTGATCCACCGGTATGACCGCATTGCCGCATTGCATAAAGTATTTAAGCATATATGATTTTGAAAAGACCGATTTATTTCGGCAGTAAGTATATTTTATTGATTTTCCATCTTAAAAAGAATATTTTAAGCTGTTAAAAATTGAAATTATATTGAATATTGAAGAAATTATAAGAAGAGCACCTAAAGTCCTGCTACATGACCATCTTGACGGCGGTTTGAGAGCGCAAACTATAATTGAGCTTGCTAATGAAACAGGATATAAAAAGCTCCCGACAAAAGATGCCGGCGAACTGGCCGACTGGTTCCATCGTGGCGCTAATAAGGGTAGCCTTGTCGAATATCTTCAGGGATTTGAACATACATGCGCAGTTATGAATAATAAAGAAGCTCTTACGCGCGTTGCCTGCGAAATGATAGAAGATATGTATAAAGATGGCATCTGCTATGTTGAAACCCGCTTCGCTCCGGTATTTCATACATCTGGATCATTTTACCTCGATGATGTTGTAACCGCCGTACTTGAAGGACTTGAAAAAGGCAGAAGAAAATTTGGCGTTGGATATGGACTTATTCTCTGTGGCATGAGAAATATGACAAATAATCTGGAAATTGCAGAACTGGCGGTTAATTTTCGCAATCAGGGTGTTGTAGGCTTTGATCTTGCGGGTGAAGAAGGCGGATATCCTCCGAAGAAACATCTTGACGCATTCCAGTTTATTCAGAGAGCAAACTTTAATATTACTATCCATGCCGGCGAAGCTTTTGGCAAGGAATCTATCTGGCAGGCGCTTCAGTGGTGCGGCGCTCACAGAATCGGACATGCTACAAGACTGACTGAAGATATTGTTCTGGATACCAATAATAATATTGTACGCCTCGGCGACTTAGCTCAGTATATTCTGGATAAAAGAATTCCACTCGAAATATGTTTGCTAAGCAATGTACACACAGGGGCTGTCGATAAAATAGAGAATCACCCTTTCGGTTATTTATTCAGGGAGAAATTCCGCGTAATAATAAATACGGACGACCGCCTGATGAGCGATACTACTATGACAAAGGAATTTCTGACGGCTGTAAAATATTTTAATGTTACTCTCGATGATATTGAGAAGTTAACAATTAATGCCATGAAGTCAGCATTTATTCCATATAAAGAAAGACTTGATTATATTTACAAGGTTATTAAGCCCGGCTTTTTGACGGCGCACAAAAACCTGTCATCACTTAAAAACTAATTTTTACGAGGATTATGAAACCGTTATTTAAAAATTATACGTGCGAATTTGACAAAAATGAAAAAAGACTCTTAGCTAATTTCTGTAAACAGGTAACGAGGCAAATGGGAAATGACCAGCGCTTTGCTCAGGATGTAAAGGCTTTGACCTCCGTCATTGATAAGATTAATACACAGTCTGAAAATGTAAAGTTTACAAAGGATGAGCAGATGCGCCTTACTGTGCAGTTAAAAGAAAATGTGAAATTTCTAAAGAAAAAAGCCGACAAAAGCTGGTTCCTGGTAAGATGGTTCCATAAATCATTGTATAATCAATACAATAATATTCTAATCACATATTTTAAAGACTGACAGACAATAAATCATAACAGAGTTATCGCACGATGCTGAACTTAGCTGTAAAATCCTGATTCAGGATGGTATCTTTTCATACACCCGGCAGTTATGAACATAATAGTACCGATTCATCGCCGAGTAGCATCTGCATCTCTTTGACCAGCTCCTCGCATATCCTGATTCTTACTTTTTTTAAATGAAACAAACGTACCTTTGAACCATTGTTCTGCACATGAAGAATGACTGGTATGTTTCCGGAATACTTTTCAAGTATTTCCTTTAATTTTATAATAATCTCAGGTTCTGAAAAATTTTCAATGTCAATTACTACCTTCAGGCTTTTGGTCAGGTCCCTCCTTGCTTCATCCATAGACATGGCATTTTCTATCTGCAGCTTAATTGTATCACCGCTGCTTTCGGGCTTGCCAATTAAAAACACAGTTGATTCTTCGTCAATATACTTCCCTATTTTTTCAAACGTAGAACCAAAAATAATACACTCGCAGGAACCTGATAGATCATCAAGCGTAAAGAATGCCATCGTTTTGCCTGAACGGTCAATCTTTTTCTTTAAGCCTGTTATTACGCCACACGCCCTTACCTGATCAACATTTTCGAGTAACTCAGTTTCGCCTAAATGAATTGTGGCAAATGAATTATACTCAAGTTCATATTTGCCAAGAGGATGATTTGTCAAATAAAAACCTAATACTTCCCTCTCCTTTGACAGCTCGTCTTTTGAACTCCATGAAATTAAATCAGGCAATGACGGCTCCGGAATTTCCACAGTCTCAGCTATTCCGCCAAACAAACTATCTGAAACAGAAAAAGTTGAGTTGCGGACTTTGTTTCCAAACTCAATCGCTGATTCGACAGCCGCGAAATTCTGCGCCCTGTTGCCTTTCAATTTATCAAAAGCTCCTGATAATACAAGTCCTTCAAGCGTTCTTTTATTTACTGTTCTCGTATCTACACTGGCACACAAATCAAAAATGCTGTTAAAATCTCTTCCAAGCTGAGCTTTCTTTTTTATTATCTCTTCAATCGCTCCAATACCTACATTTTTGATTGCACACATGCCAAAGACAATTTCTCCGTTAAGAACACTAAAATATACCGAAGGCATATTAATATCAGGGAAAAGTACATTTATCTTTAGTTTACGGCTGTCTTCAAGCAAAGTCGTAACCTTTGTAGTATTGCCAAATTCATTGGTAAGGTTGGCTGCCAGAAATTCGGCAGGATAGTGAGCTTTTAAATATGCAGTCTCATAAGCCACAATACTATAAGCAACGGCATGGCTTTTATTAAAACCGTAATTAGCAAATTTATCAATAGCGTCAAATATTTCCGAAGCAATCTTCTGCTGAATTCCATTTTTCACAGCACCCTCAACGAACTTCTGCTTCTGTTGCGCCATTGCCTGAAGATCTTTCTTACCCATAGCCCTTCGCAGAATATCAGCTTCGGCAAGGCTCATTCTGCCGGCTTTATTGGCAATTTGAATAACCTGCTCCTGATAAACAATAATACCGTAGGTTTCTTTAAGGATAGGTTCAAGCACAGGATGAAGATACTCAGCTTTTGCAAGTCCGCGCTTTCTTTTGATAAAATCATCAATAAATTCCATAGGGCCCGGCCGGTATAAAGCATTCATTGCAGCAAGTTCCTGAATACTTGTCGGTTTCAGCTTTTTCAGATACTCTCTCATAGGGCCGCTTTCAAACTGAAATACAGCTGTCGTCTGACCCTTTGCAAACAGCTGAAAAGTCTTCTCATCATCGGTCGGAATATCATCAGGGTCTATCTCAACATTATGATTATTCCTAATCAAATCAACAGTATCTCTGATAATCGTAAGCGTCCGAAGACCAAGGAAGTCCATCTTAAGCAGACCAGCGGTATCAAGTTCTTTCATATTGTACTGAGTTACAATATCATTGGAATTGCCTGGAGTTGCGAGCGGAACATGGTCGCTTACTTTACCAGGAGTAATAACAACACCTGCGGCATGCTTTGAAGAATTACGGTTCATTCCTTCAAGAATTTTTGCATACTTTATAAGATCCCTGATTTTAGGGTCGCCTGATTCCATAACCCACTTTAATTCAGGAACTTCGGCAAGTGCCTGTTCAATGGAAAATACTTTGCCGAACTTGGACGGAATATATTTAGTAATGCTATTTACAATTGCAAGCGGAATTCCAAGTACACGTGCAACGTCTTTCAATACTGCCTTGGAAGATAATCTGTTAAATGTAACTATCTGGCTGACAGAATCCTCGCCATATTTAGCACGAACATAATCTATTACATCGCCCCTTTGATCATCAGCAAAATCAACATCGATATCGGGCATGGATTTACGCGCAGGATTAAGGAACCTCTCAAAAAGCAGTTCATAAGGCAAAGGATTAACATTAGTAATACCCAGCGCGTAGGCCACAAGACTGCCCGCTGCACTGCCACGACCAGGGCCTACAGGTATTTTCCTTTTCCTGGCAGCATTAATAAAATCCTGCACAATAAGAAAATAACCGGAAAAGCCCATGCTCTTTATCGTATCAACCTCATAGTTGAAACGGTCTTCTATATCTTTCGTAATAATCTTAAATTTCTTATCAAGTCCTTCTCTTGCAATCTGTTCAAAATATTCATCAAGATTACTGGCTGTTGAGTCCGGCGGTATCGGGAAATGAGGATTAAGATAACCTTCAAAATCAATCGTAAGATTCATTTTTTCATTTATCTCGAATGTACTCTCAATTGCCTGGGGATATTTTTTGAACAGATTAACCATCTCGTCAGATGATTTAAAATAGATCTGATCAGTTTTATATTTAAGCTGATGATAATCGACAGTCCCTGACTTATCGCCCAGCAGCAATAAAATATTATGAGCAATAGCATGGTCTTTTTCTATGTAATGACAGTCATTTGTTCCAACGAGCTTTATCCCTAATTCTTTTGCAAGCTTCGGCATTCCGGCAAGCACATTCTTCTCGGAATCCAGCCCGTGATCCTGAATTTCGAGATAGAAATCTTCACCGAACATTTCCTTAAATTCAATTGCCGTTTTGCGGGCTTTTTCATAATTATCATTTACCAGATCAACAGCCACAACGCCGCCGGCACAGGCAGAAAGCGCGACAAGCCCTTCTTTATACTGATTTAGCAGCTCCATATCAATTCGCGGCTTATAATAAAAGCCCTCGGTAAAACCATAACTGGAAAGCTTTATTAAATTTTTATAGCCCGTTTTATTTTTGGCAAGAAGTATCAGGTGATTATAATGACGCGACTTTCTTTTATCTGAATGCTCATTTCCCTTTGTCTTGTTAAATCTTGAACCATCCGAAACTATATAAGCCTCTGTGCCAACGATTGGTTTTAAACCTTCTTTTTTTGCTTTTCTGTAAAACTCTGAAATACCAAACATAACCCCATGGTCCGTAAGCGCGACAGCCGTCTGATTATTCTTTTTCGCCGCCTTTACAAGATCATCAACCGTACAGGCCCCATCCTGGAGACTGTAATGAGTGTGGTTGTGTAAATGAATAAAATCTGCCATCTATATTTTCTTCTTCTTTTCTATCTTAAATCTTCGTTTCGTATTCTTACTAATCTAAACTCCCGAATGTCCAAACCCGCCCGAACCGCGCTTACTTTCCTGAAGGTCATCAGTTTCAATCAGCTCGGTCAGATAAACCTTTGATAATATCATCTGTGCTATCCTGTCGCCTCTTTTAATCGTAAAATCCTCTTCGCCAAAATTAAATAAAATAATTTTAATCTCGCCCCTGTAATCAGAATCAATAGTTCCCGGAGAATTCAGTAACCCGATGCCATGTTTAACGGCAAGTCCGCTTCTCGGACGCACCTGCAACTCAAATCCAAATGGAATTTCAACCGATAAATTAGTAGGAACAAGGGCAGTCTTTCCGCTTTTGATTATAAAATCATCATTAACCGTAGCCCGCAGATCAAGACCGGAACTGCCGGAAGTGGCATATTGAGGCAGAGGTATATCGTTAAATTCAGAGGAAACGCGCTTAATTTTAAGTTGAACCGGTTTTTCCATAAATATCCAGACATTGTTTAATTGATTGATATAATCATTTCAGATTGTCTTTCAATTAAAATATTTTGAAAGGCAGAGTGAATTTAGCTTTAAGTTAGGTAAAAAATCAACTTGATTTTTATTAAACTTCACAGCGTAATAAAATTATAATAGCGACAGCCCCGCCCGGTTCCTCAGACTCCACAAAATACACTAAAAGAGTCAAAGAATACTCTTAATGATATTTTTTGAAATAATTTCATCCCATAGCTATAATACACCTTCTCAAATATGTTGGAGCTGATTTTATAAATTAGTATTATTGTACAAAATAATACAATATGGGATTATGGGAAAAACCAGATCATTGCTTAATAAAACAATAACTTTAACAAATGAAGAAATTAACAGATTATCCGGTAAATTAATACAGGTACATAATTATGTCGATTTAAATACAGTTCTTGGAAAAACCATTCATCAGGATCTTTTTGAAGTTCTTGACTATATCCCCCGTAATTCAGTTGATTTACTTTTTGTCGATCCTCCTTATAATATGTCAAAAGATTTCAACGGACATAAATTTAGTAAAATATCCATTGACGCATATTCCGAGTATATAGATTCATGGCTGAGTAAAATTGTACCGTTGCTTAAAGAAAATTCTTCTATATATATTTGCGGGGATTATCATTCTTCAACGTCAATTCATATAGTAGCCGGTAAATATTTCAATATTGTAAACAGGATTACCTGGCAACGGGAAAAAGGAAGAGGAGCTAAAAGTAACTGGAAAAATTCATCTGAAGATATTTGGTTCTGCACAAAATCATCGGACTATAAGTTTTATGTTGATCGCGTAAAAGAAAAAAGGAAAGTAATTGCACCTTATAAGATTGATGGAAAACCTAAAGACTGGGAAGAGACGGAAGCCGGCAATTTCAGGTTAACTCACCCGTCTAATATCTGGACTGACCTGACAGTTCCTTATTGGTCTATGCCTGAGAATACTGATCATCCGACGCAAAAACCCGAAAAACTACTGGCTAAAATAATTTTGTCGGGTTCTGATGTCGGCGATGTAATATTTGATCCGTTTTTAGGCTCTGGAACAACTTCTGTCGTAGCAAAGAAATTGAACAGAAACTTCTTTGGGGTTGAGAAAAATTTAGAGTATAGTTGTTTAACCGAAAGAAGACTGGAAATTGCTGAATTTGATAAGTCTGTTCAGGGATATGAAAACGGTATATTTTGGGAAAGAAACACTCTTGGATTACAGAAAAAACATTCCAAAAGCACCGCTCACGAACTATTAGATAATGAATTTGATAAATCTGAAAGATTCCTCTGAAATTGTATCCAGTCTGAAGAATATTCAGACTACAATTTTAGTGTTTAATAAAAGTTGTAAATAAGAGCTTTAATTATTATCTTTGTCTTTGAGAAAATGCACCCGTAGCTCAACTGGATAGAGCGTTTGACTACGGATCAAAAGGTTGAGGGTTCGAATCCTTCCGGGTGTACAAAATAAAGTTATTGTATTTTTGTTCTTCAATAAATAAAGGAACGCCAAAGGATTAATCAGGAAAATTCTTTGTTTTCTTTTCCCTTACAATAACTCTTGAACCAATAACATTTATGACGGTAATCTCTTTCCCCTGCTCAATATAGCCTCCTTCTGAAACCACATCAATTCTTCTGTCATTAAAAACGGCAACACCTGCAGGTCTTAGAACTGAAAGCGCAAGTCCGGTCTTTCCGTTTAAATCCTGAAAGGACGGGTTCGAAATGAATCCTTCGGAAAGAGTTTCCGACTGCTGTAATATCAAATGGCTAAATGTATTTGTCTTTGGCAGTATCTTCAAAAGAAGATAAATAAGCACTCCGCCGGCTACGAATGAGCCTGCGAGCTGATATAAGGCAGCGTTGAGAATTGAGGAGTCTGTAAGACTCTGATTATTTATAAGAGATAAAAACAACCCTGAAATCATAAGCACAATGCCAAGAATACCAGCTATTCCAAAGCCGGGAATAACAAATATCTCCAGCAACAGAAGCACGACTCCGGCTATAAACATTACAATATCAACAACAGACGCTAACTGAAGAATATACCCTGAACCGAAGAATAAGATAAGCGCTATTGCAGCTATTAACCCGGGGAATACCGCACCGGGAGTTTTAATTTCCACAAACAACCCGACTAAACCAATCATAATAAGTAGCGAAGACACAACCGGATTATTGAGAAATCTTACGAAATCTTCCACCCGGTTTGATGAAGCTTCAACAATTACTGCTCCGTTAAGTCCGAAAGCCTTTAGCAAATCCTCTTTTGAGCTGACTACCGTATCGGCAATGTTATATTTTCTCGCTTCGGCGGAAGTAAGCGTAATTAACTTAGTTCCATCGACAAGTCCCTCGATAATTATTCTTTCATCTACCATTCCCTCGGCAATATCAGCACGGCGACCATTTCTTTCGGCTGTTGAGCGCATTTCAGAGCGCATGTAAGACTGATATTTTTCCGACTGTTTTTTACCGGATTCATCTACGACTGTCGAAGCGCCAATAGACGCACCGGGAACCATAGCAATTTTTTCACATGACAGGGCTATCAAAGCTCCTGCCGATATGGCACGCTTATCTATGTAAGCTATGGTCTTTATTTTACTGTTGAGTATTGCATCTTTAATCTGAGTAGCGGCATCAACCCTTCCGCCAAATGTATTGATTCTGAAAATAACTGCGTCAGCAGAAGCTTTTTCAGCATCTGAAATAACTCGGCTGACATAAGGTGTAAGTCCGGGATTAATCTCACCTTCTATTGAAGCCAGATATACTTTCTTTTCCTTTGCAAATAATAAACCGGCAAAAGCAAGCAGAAGAAATAATGTTTGTTTCACAACTTTGTCCTCGGATAGTCTTTTATGTACTTATTTAAACGAGTAATTAAGAATTTTATATATCAGTTTTGCCACGACAAAGTCGGAAGATGTATTACCTTTCACCGGAGCAAGCTCGACAATATCAAAGCCGACAATATTTTTTGTCTGACCGGCCTTTTTAAGCAGATTCATTGTTTCATCCCAGAATAAACCGCCAGGCTCCGGCGTGCCCGTTGAAGGCATAAAGGAGGGATCGAAAGCATCGACATCGAATGTAATATATACATTTTCTTTAAGCGTTTTAACAACGCTGTTCTCCCATTCCTTTCCATGCTTCCCTGATCTGATATCCCGCATATAAAATGTATTAATATTATTTTCCTTAATAAACTTAGCTTCATCGGCACATTGCGCCCTTATTCCAACCTGAACAATATCCTTTGTCAGTTCCGCAACCCTTGCCATAACTGAAGCATGAGAATGCGCCGAGCCTTCATAGCTGTCTCTTAAATCAGAATGAGCATCGAACTGAAGGATTGAGAGGTTCGTAAACTTTTCGAGGTGCGCTTTGACAGGAGCAATGGAAACTGAATGCTCGCCGCCAAGAGTTACAACAAACTTTCCATCTTCTATAAGCTTTTTAACTTTATCATAGATAAGCGAAAATGATTTTTCTATGCTCATTTTACTGAAGTTCAGAGGAGTAAGCGTGCAGATGCCTTTTTCAAATACCAGTTCGCGCCCGGTTTCCTCGTCATAGAACTCGACATAATGCGATGCTTTAAGAATTCCCTTCGGGCCGTTCTTAGTGCCGTGTCCATAGCTTACTGTTTTTTCAAAAGGCGCGGAGAGAACCGCAATCTGCGAAGTTTTATATGAAGAGAATTCCTTTTCAATGGCAAGGTAGTTTTTAGATATTCCAAGGGTTTTCATCGGGTAAATTCCATTTTATTTGTTAAGAAAGCCGACTCAGTACAGTCCTGTTATCAGCTTCGTTCATTTCTCAAAAAGAAATCGACAGCGCAAATATAAAAAAAAAGAGACTCATATAAGTCTCTTTAATATTTAGCTTTTTTCTTTGCTCATCATAATTAAATGACCCATCTTATCGCGCTTTGTAAGAAGATATTTATGGTTCTTCTCATTCGGCGTGATCTCAAGTGGCACTCTGTCAACAACCTCAAGACCATATCCTTTAAGACCGATAATCTTTTTGGGATTATTTGTAAGCAGGCGCATCTTCCGAACACCGAGATCGAGCAGGATTTGAGCGCCAATGCCATAGTCGCGCAGATCGGCATTGAAACCAAGCTCTTCGTTAGCCTGAACGGTATCCCGTCCCTGATCCTGAAGCGCATAAGCCTTGATTTTATTAAGCAGACCGATACCGCGGCCTTCCTGTCTCATATAAACAAGTACGCCGTTGCCTTCAGCTTCTATCTTATCGAGAGCCGCATAAAGCTGGTCGTGGCAGTCGCAACGCATTGACTGGAAGACATCGCCGGTAAGACATTCCGAATGCACCCTTACCAATGCCGGTTTTTCCGGATCAATATCCCCTTTTACGAGAGCTATGTGCTCTTTGTTATCTATAAGACCACGATAAGCGTACAAACGGAAAGCTCCCTTCTTCATTGGAAAATTAATGTCCGTATCCCTTTCCACCAGCTTATCTTTCATTATGCGATACTTAATTAAGTCGCTTACCGTCATAATTTTGAGATTATACTCCAGCGCGACCTTCTCCAGATCAGGCACGCGCGCCATAGTTCCATCATCGTTAAGTATTTCACAAAGAACGCCGACAGGACTAAGTTTTGCTATCTTGCAAATATCAATAACCGCTTCAGTATGACCGGCGCGCCTTAATACACCTTCATCATAAGCCCTGAGAGGAAATATATGCCCTGGTCTGGCAAAATCGTTAAATGTTGACTTTTCATCCGAAAGCTTTTTGATAGTAACAGAGCGGTCTGAAGCTGAAATTCCTGTTGTAGTTCCTTCAACGGCATCGACTGTAACAGTAAACTGTGTTCCATGCAATGCTGTATTCGAGTCCACCATAAGCTGAAGACCGAGAGCATCAAGCTTATTGCCTGACATCGGAGTACAAATCATACCGCGCCCATACTTTGCCATAAAGTTGACAATCTCAGGCGTAATAAACTCAGCCGCGCAGACAAAGTCGCCTTCATTCTCCCTGTCTTCATCATCGACAACTATTATTACCCTGCCATTCTTTATTTCATCAATGGCTTCTTCAATTGAACAGAACATTTTAATTATACCTTTGCTTTCTGATTATTTTACTACCGTTGCTATCGCGGAACGTTCAATCTTAATTTTTACATTGTCGCTTACCTTAATTAGGCATGTCTTTTCTTCAAGTCCTTCAATTGTGCCATGAATTCCGCCGCTTGTAATAACCTTATTCCCCTTCTCTATATTAGACAGAAGTTGTTCTCTTTCTTTTGCCTTCTTCTGCTGTGGTCTGATAATCATAAAATAAAAAATCGCAAATATAGCACCGAACATTATGAAAGTACTCATTAAACTGCTGCCACCCTGTTGATTTTGCGGAGCCATTGCTATTAACAAATTCACCTAAACCTCCTTAATTGAATTAATGTTTATTGATAGAACCTTTACTATTTTGTTTTTCCACTGATTAAAACTTCCGTCTATTATCTTTTCTCTGGCCTGACGGACCAGCCTTAAATAAAAATGAAGATTATGTATGCTTGCCAGTTCAAGAGCAAGAATTTCCTTTGCAATAAAAAGATGCCTGAGATATGCCCGCGTAAAATTTGAACAAAGATAACAATCGCACTCAGCATCAGGCGGAGTAAAATCATCCTTATAACATGCGTTGCGCATTGACAAAATGCCATTAAAAGTAAACAAATAAGCGTTCCTGGCATTGCGCGTTGGCATTACACAGTCAAACATATCAACGCCTCTTGCGACAGCTTCAAGTATATTCTCCGGACGACCTACGCCCATCAGGTAACGGGGTTTTGTCTCAGGAATAAAATCAGTTGTAAAATCAACTATATCATACATGACTTCAGCGGGTTCGCCAACTGCCAGTCCGCCAATTGAGTAACCGTCAAAATCCATATCCACAAGCTCGCGTGCTGATTTTTCCCTTAAATCCTTATAAATACTTCCCTGAATAATACCATAAAGATACTGTTCAAAACCATATAAAGGCACGCTGTTTTCGAATGCTTCCTTATTAAGTAAAGCCCAGCGCGTTGTCAGCTTCTGTGATTTCGCGGCATAAGCATAATCGCAGGGAAAAGGAGTGCATTCATCCAGCGGCATCATAATATCCGAGCCGATGCTTCGTTCAATGCCTATAACTTTTTCAGGCGTAAATAAATGTCTGGAACCGTCAAGATGCGAACGGAACTCGACTCCTCCGGTTCTCATTTTCCTTAATTCCGACAGACTATAAACCTGATAGCCACCACTGTCGGTAAGTATGGGTCCTTCCCAGTTAATAAACTTATGGAGTCCCCCCGCTTTTTCAAGTATCTCCGGGCCGGGTCTTAGATAAAGATGATAAGTATTAGAAAGAATAATCTGAGCTTTGACGTCAGTCTTAAGATAATACTGGTTAACAGCCTTTACTGTTCCCTGAGTACCAACGGGCATAAAAATCGGGGTTTCTATTATTCCATGCGCGGTCTCAATCTTTCCGGCCCTGGCTTTTGAAGATATATCTTTATGAGAAACCTGAAACTTGAGCAAACCTTTCCTTTATGATTCAAAATAAGGCAATTTAGAATTTTTCTACGCTCATAATATTAGTAACTTTTGAATTACCCAAATGGAAAGATGCGGAAAATCTGCCGTATTTATCTATTTTCTATTTTTTGACTGCCTAATTTACATGATTTTTTAATGAAAGGCTACACTAAGCCGAAGTAATTACTTTACTTCACGGTCCGGGGCACAGTCATTAACCTGATTGTGAGATAAAACAGACTTAAATATTTACACTACCCGGATAAGGGCAGAGCTGCTTCTTGTAGTTATTCTTCTTTTCTAAGCGGGGATTTATTTCAGATTGTTATGTGCTGTCATATTAATCAAAAAAAAAACGAATCACAGTTCTGACAATTTACCTGTAGTGGCTGAAATTGTCAGAACCATGATTTTTATGATTAAATGATTAACTATGATTCCACAGCCGGAGGGATAATTCAGACAAAAAACAGCATGTCATGTCAGGCAATGAATTATTGTGTCTCACAATAAGAAATGATGCTGTGCAATGGATTATAATTCCAGGAAATGAGAAATAACGGAAAGAAATGGATTTTGAATTTCAAGAAATGGAAAATGACGGCGTGCAATGGATTATGACGGCAGGCATACGCGGGGTATAAGGCAGAGGTAAAGGCAAAGTAAAACACATATAGATTTCGCGGGAGTCCCGTGATATGCCCGAAGAGCCAGCCAATAATTTAATTGTTACACCGCGATGTTTATTTTTTCGGAAGTTGTCCTGAAAATTATTATCTTTCATTAGCTCAATTAAAAAATACGACTAACCGGAGAACTTACAACTAGCCGGAGAATGTTAGAACTATATCATAATTCCAAAATATAAAGGTTTAGTATGTCAGTTGGCGATTCTAATAATATGTACTCAAATTCTGTCCTTGATTTTATAAAAAAATCTTTTAGAAACAGGTCTGTCTGGCAGATGGAAAGGAAGCGGATATGGCCGGCTTTGGTTTTATTGACCGGAGGTCTGCTTCTGACGCTGGCAGCCGGTCTTACGGTAAAAAACTTTGTTGAAAAAGATGCGAATAAAGAGTTTAATTACGTTTGCAGCGAGCTTCAGAATAAAATATCTGCAAGGCTACGCACGCATGCACAACTGCTTCGCAGCTGGGCCGCTTTCTTTGAAAATTCCGATGAAGTAACCTGGAGCAAATGGCAAAATTTTTCCGCGAATCAGATGATTGAGAAAAACTCGCCGGGGATTTACGGAGCCGGATACGCAGTTATAATCCCACAAAATCAGTTAGTCCGGCACGAGAAGAAAATCCGGAGTGAAGGATTCCCGCAATACTCTGTCAGACCGGAGGGGAAAAGAGAAATATATACGCCGGTGATGTACACAGAGCCTTTCCTGAGCACTCTTGGTTATGATATGTTTTCCGAGCCGGTACGCAAAAAAGCTATGGAAACAGCCAGAGATCATAATACCGCATATCTTTCCGAAAAGGTTACACTTACACAGGAAACAAATGAAGATATTCAGACAGGCACTCTTATGTATGTCCCTGTTTATAAGAGAGATATGCCGGGTAAAACCATAGAGGAACGCCGGCGTGCTATCCAGGGGTGGGTTTTTATTGCATACCGGATGAATGTTCTGATGAGAGGAATTTTAGAAGAACCTGAATTCATTAAAATAAAACATATCCGCATGGAAATATTTGACGATTCCTCATTCAGCCGGAATGTTCTGCTTTATGACAACAAAAAAATAATGGATGAGAATATAACATCTTCCTCATCCTTCTCCCTGAAAACACATATCTCCTTCAACGGCAGTTTATGGTATTTACGTTTTTCGCAGTATGATTCCTTTGCGCCGGACTTGGATTACAGCAACGTATGGCTTATCGCGGCAGGCGGAATAAGCATCAGTATTTTATTATTTGTCGTTTATCTGTTACTCATTAACACTAATATAAAAGCTCATAAACTTGCAGAGAAATTAACGCAGGATTTAAGGGAAAGTGAGACTAAATATAGTTCAATAATTTCCAATATTTCAGATGTAGTCTGCATAACTGGTGTGGACGGCATATTGAAATATAACAGCCCCAATGTTGAGAAATGGTTCGGATGGCAACCGCAGGATCTTACAGGAACGAACGGCTGGTTAACGATTCATCCGGACGATCTGGAGCGCATTCAGGAAGAATTCTTTTCTCTCCTTGAAAAAGATAACTCGGTAAAAATAACAGAGTACAGATTTAAATGTAAAGACGGGAGTTATAAGCCTGTACATCTTACAGCTACCAACCTTATAAATGATCCGGTAATTAATGGTATACTGATAAATTATCGCGATGTTACTGAGCGAAAACAGGCGGAAGATGCGTTGCAGGAAAGCGAACAGAAATACAGGACTTTAGCGGATTCCGGTTCTACCCTTGTCTGGGCTTCCGGAACGGATAAGCTTTGTTATTATTTTAATCGCGTCTGGTTTGAATTTACAGGACGGACACCTGAACAGGAAATGGGTAATGGCTGGGCAGAAGGCGTGCATCCGGAAGATTTTCAGCGCTGTCTGGATATTTATATCGTGGCGTTTGACCGGCAGGAAAAGTTTAGCATGGATTACCGTCTTAAACGGTATGACGGCCAGTATCGCTGGATTCAGGATGACGGGTGCCCAAGTTATAACAGCACGGGCAGCTTTACCGGTTATATCGGCCATTGCATTGACATAACCGAACGTAAACAGGCGGAAGAAGCTTTGAAAAAGAGTATTCAAAGACTTGACCTTGCTATGAAGACGGCTAATATGACATGGTGGGAAATAGACAGAACTACCGGTAATGTTATTTTTGAAAAAGGAAAAGCTGAAATGCTCGGCTTTCCTCCTGAAAAATTTAAACATTATACAGATTTTACTGCTTTGCTTCACCCTGATGATTATGAAAATGCGATGAATACAATGAGGAGACACATCGAAGGATTGTCTGATAAATATGAAATTGAATACCGGATGTTAACCAGTTCAAACAAATATAAATGGTTTTATGATATTGGGGTTATTACAGAGGTTGATTCAAATGGACATCCTGTTAAAATTATCGGAATTGCTCTTGACATCTCAGAACGGAAAACAGCTGAACTTGAGCTTGTGAAACTCAATGAAGATTTGCAAACATCGAAAATATATATTGAAGAAAATTTTATTCAGGAACATGCGCTAGTTGGAGAATTAACTCTGACTAAAGAAAAACTGGAGAAAATAAATTCAGAGAAGGATAAACTCTTCTCTATTATCGCGCACGATTTGAGAAGCCCTTTTCAGGGCTTATTGGGAGTAACAGAAATGATGGCTGAGAACATTAATAATTTTTCTAAGGATGAATTATCCAATGCAACCCGTGAAATGTATATTACTTCCAGAAATGTCTTTACGTTGTTAAATAATTTATTGGAATGGGCGCGTATGCAACAGGGAATGATCAGCTTCACTCCAACGGAAATAGTTCTGTCTGAGCTGGTTTTTCAGAATATTGAATTGCTGATTAAACGCGGAGAACAGAAAGGAATTGAAATAGTTCATAAAGTTGACCAGAGCCAGACTGTTAACGCGGATGAGGCTATGCTTAATACTATTCTGCGTAATCTTTTATCAAATGCTGTAAAGTTTACTAAACAGGGAGGGAAAATAATAGTCAGGGCAGAAGAAACAGGAAATAATATGGTAAAAATATCAGTAACCGACAGCGGTATCGGGATGCCGGAAGCTTTAACTAAAAAGTTATTTAACGTGGCGGAGAAAGTAGGACGCAAAGGCACGGACGGAGAATCAAGTACCGGCTTAGGATTGCTACTCTGCAAGGAATTTGTCGAAAGGCATGGCGGCAGGATCTGGGTAGAAAGCGAGGAGAAAAAGGGAACTACTTTTTATTTTACACTAATAGCAACAGATTAAAGCTCCCCGCCCGTATCGGGAGTATCGCAACCATGAAGGATGCGATACATTTCATTGTCGCAGATAGCAAATTATTGTAGCATCATCATTTGATTTCAATAACATTTTCAATACTGCTGACCGGATGAGCCGGCATAGATATTCCGGCATCAGCGTTTATATAAGTAGGATCGCAGATTAAATATTCATTATTCCTGAACTTAATTCTGTCGCCCTTTATTTCGTTGTTGCACAATACTGCCGTTGCCATGTGCCCCGGATAATCAATCCCGACAGCTTTTAAATTAAGAACTGTCCGCGTTAAATATGCAAACAGGATTGCACGGTCTTCACAGTCTGAATATGGATAAAAGAGTGTTTCTTCAACAAAAAGAGACTTCTCCCTTCCGAAATTATCCTCATCCGTTTTATAATTAAACGCCGTCTGAACAAAGCGCAATAAAAAATTTATAGCATCTTCCCGAGAAAAATCTTTTGTGTATTCTTTTAACTTCAGGACAAGCGTCTGCTGAACATCACCGGAAACCGCCGCATCGAAGAAAGTATCATACTGGGTATTGGGATAATTCCGGTAATAATCGACAATATTCTTATTCAGACTTACTTTTATATGGTATTCTTTTGAATTAAAGCTGAAAGCCAGATCCCTTTCAAAAAGATTTTCTTTTAACTTTGGCGTTTCTGCAAGCTTAAGACTCAGATATTTATCCGCGCCGGTATAATCATCTTCGTATGTAAACAACCGCCCTTCATTTTTTCCTTTCCTGGTTTCAAAATCAATGATATAAGTTTTCTCCCCGCTTTTATCTTTGATATAAGAAATATTAAAAATAGATTCTCTGCTTTTAACCAGCAACACTAAATCTTTGTTTATCAGTCCGGCTTTTACTTTATATCCGGATTTTAGGAGAGCGACCCACGTCAGTAGCAGACTTTCATTCTTTCTGTCATTATTAATCTTTTTTG
Organism: Ignavibacteria bacterium; assembly: GCA_037140715.1. Lineage (GTDB taxonomy): Bacteria > Bacteroidota > Ignavibacteria > Ignavibacteriales > SURF-24 > JAUZPB01. The sequence continues at coordinate 14,143 of JBAXDX010000014.1, read as the reverse complement.
AAGCCTCCCATACGAAACGGAAATAGCCCCAGTCATTTAATGACAGCTTCCGCTTAAATGCGTTAAGACTTTCAATAAATTCCTTCATATTCTGATTACTGACCGACTTCCAGTACCCGGCTATTACACTGTTATTCATCTCTCCAGAAAGTCGGACATTTAATTCAGGTGGCAGAGAAACAGCAGCTTTCTCGTCATAATAGTCTATAGAGACAATATTTTTAGAAACGGCGGGTTCGGCGGAAGTTTCAGGAATTATATTCTTATTTATTCCTTCGGCTCGCTCTTCTGCCGGTTTTGTCTGCGAAGGAGGTTCCGGTTCTTTTATAACGGGATTTAATCCGTCCGGTGATTTTTCATTTAATTGTTTCTGAGGCGTTACAGAAGGATTATTAAATCTGGGGATTACTGCAGGTTTTGGTTTTTTATCAGATACTTCGCCTTTATTCATGTCGAACGGTTTCCATTCCTGTTTAAGAAACTCATAATACTTTTTATCATCCTCTGAAAGGAAGGACTGATATTCCTCATTTTCTTTATTGAGCCATGATTTATAATCTTCCTGGGCAGTTATCTTGTGAACGCACAGCAGCGTTAATATGATTAATATTATTTTAGGATAGTTTTCTGTATTCATAAATTTTACCTGTTTATAATTAACGAGTTTTTGGATATTCTGATTAACGTATAAAATAGCCGGTTCCTTTCATCCGGATATCTTTCCACTACTTCATAATCTGAAAGCTCGCAGTCGAATTTATTAACGATGATTCTCTCATCACTTATTGTTTGGGAATTCTTCTGTTCAGATAATTTTATCTGGAACACATTATTATACCGGTTTTTAATAACCGTCAGCAACGCCTGCAGTTCACTTGTCTGCCAGGCATCTGTTTCGCGCCCGGCTGAAGTATAACAGCCTGCGCCATAAAAGAAGTCATTATCTTCATGGAAATCTGAATCTGTCCATGCAGGTTTCTTCAATTCATATAAATCAGTAAAACAAGAAGTATCAGTCATTACCGAATCCGGCGCAAATGCTTCTAAATATTCTCCATTCAGGATATTCATATAAAATTTCCTGAATGGAAAGAGGCGGCAGTTTACTAATTTGGAAGAATCAACCTCAATTGACAACTGACTATGTTTCCCATCGTCTTCAGCTTTATTGTCCGAGTAAAAAGTTATAGTTCCCTTTATTCTGATTCCCGCTCTGACTCTTAATATATCTCTGGCATTTTGTTTTGCATCATTGTAATTACTATTTCCGTAACCGAGAACAAGTTTTGGATACTTTTGAGGATAGATAAACCAAGCAGGCCATTCGCGGACTGTGCTTTGTCCGGGAATTAGGCCTACGAAGAGAATAAAATTAATGAACAGGGTGTGAAAGACCATAATCATACTTAACCAGAGTAATAAATTAAAGTTAACAGATCATGTTAAGCAAAACTTATCTGAACCATGATTTATATGATAACGCAGTCAGCACGAAATGAATCATGGTTAATCATTTCATCACAATAATCACAGTTCAGACATTTTAGTAAATCTTATTTAACTTCTTCCTTCTTTTCGGTATTATCACTTTCTTTCTTCTCATAAGTATTATTTTCTTTCTTGTCATAATTATCAATTTCTTTCTGCAGATCTTCAAATGCTTTTGAAGCTCTGAACCTTTGATATAACTGAGGTTTTCCCGACTGCATTTCATCCATCAGAGACATATTTACTGTTTTTGGAGTAATTGCAAGAAGTAACCCAATTCTGTATTCGCCCTTGTCATTAGATAAAATCTTAGTATCTTTTTCTACTGCACCTATTAATGTTTTCTGTGTAAATGATTTCTGCGCAACAGAAAATAACTCATTGACTTCTGACTCCCGGCCCTGTCCGACTTCTTCCTGGAAATTTTTCTTCAGACGGTCAACTTTAGTACTGAATATTTCGGCAAGTTTGCCTTCAGCATCGGCATGTGCCTTTTGTCTCGCAAAATCAGCCCTTTTCGAAAAACCTTCTCCGACCGCTGCTATTCCTCCCTCATCAATTATTTTATTTGCTGAAATTACTAAATCCTTCAACGGGTCTTCCTCAATTTTCCAGGTAGTATTTCCCTGTTTAATAACCGTTTCAGGCGAACCCCCGCCACAACTCATAATCGCAAATGAAATTGTTAATGACAATAAGACTAAAATAAGTTTACGCATAAGAACCTCCAGATTGTTGATTTAAGAACTAAAATAAATAATTAAAAGAAACTATCAGAAAAAGATAAATAACATTATCCTATAACAACATAATACTCTGCACTACGGTCAGCCAAAGCCGGAGAAAATAACATTCTCATTTTCCGGAAAAAATTAATTTAGTTATGAGAATCTAATTCTCTATAAGAAATATAGTAAATGATGCGATTCGATGCAATAAATATTTTATCATTTCATCCAGGACTATGAGAATTCCAAATAATAGTGCGCTGAAACACACAGTTGTTGCTACGGATTAAAACCCGGTACTCATAATCTTAATCATAATCGCTTCAGAGGGAATATTTATTTCTTTAATCTGACAAGTTCAAAATTTGTTAACTTTATCAGCGCCTGTTCATACCATTGCTTTGGCTGCTAGGTGCGGACGTATATCTGCGGATGCTCATGTTCAAAATCAATTAATAAAAACAGATACCCTTCATCGGAATAATTATGGCTCTATGTTGTTTATAGTGGGAATCATACTTTAATTTACCCGCCACAAAGTAAATCATATGAATAAAATTAGTTGTGTTTCTATAACCCCCTGCCCTTCGTTTTGCAAGTTGAATTTTAGAATTTACTGACTCGGGAATCCCATAAGTAGAAACTTAGAAAAGAAACTAATCAATAAAAAGTAAAAATCAGACATTCCTAAATTTTAAGGTACTTACCTTAACATGTTTTTAAAGAAAATGCTCTCTGAATGGTAATTCCGACATTGTACTCCATTGGGCTTTAACCCACAACAATCACCCCGTCTTATTCTGATTCATAATTTAATATCCTGTTTAATTTGGAGACTATTTTAATTAACCGCTATAATTATTAGATTTGTTCATTATTAATTCGAATGCAGGTCAATTGAAAACAGCAAAAAATATATTATCATCATCATTCATAACAGAACTTAAGGTCTCTACAACAGGATACCTCTCACCTGATGAATTTGACAGCCTTATTACAGCATTTGAGGATGAGTTACAGAATTTCTACTTCCCCATTGGTGCGGAATCTAATTTCCGGAGAATGCTTTTTGCCCTGTATGATAAAATATCATTCCTAAACGACTGCCTCCGTTATCCTCATTATATCCAAATTATTCTGACTATCGCTGTTAATAGTTATTACCTGACTGATATTATTATCCGCAACCCTGAATTGCTCTACTGGCTCATAAGTCCTGAGAATCTGCGGACAAAGCTTTCTGAATTATCTTTAAATAGCCATATTCGGAAATCATTGTCCAAGTTTAAGACTTTGAACGCTAAAATTAATCTTTTACGTCTGATTAAAAGACGCGAGATTTTGCGCATAGGTGTTAATGATATTCTCGGCAATCTCAATCTGAAAGAAGCAACTGAACAGTTATCAATATTGGCTAAAGCTATTAATTCTGAATTATTCAGCATTTGCTACGCCGAAGTCCTTAACAAATATGGCATTAAGATAAAAACTGCCCGCTACTGCCTTGTCGCTTTAGGTAAACTTGGCGGCAATGAGTTGAATTATAGTTCGGATGCTGATTTTATACTTTTCTTTGATAAGAATACATCGCTTAACACCAGTCCCCCAAAAGAATATTTTGAGATACTGAATGAAGCTACTCTCCTTTTTATCCGGCTTTCGACCGCCGTTACAGATAAGGGCTATATTTACCGTGTGGATTTCCGCCTCAGACCCGACGGACGTAATTCCCCCCTCTGCCGGACTTTGAAGGATTCTATTCAATATTACGAGACACGTGGCGAGGACTGGGAACGCCAAATGCTTATTAAAATGAGTTTTGTTACTGGTAGCCGTAAGCTTTATTCTGCATTCTATGACTATGTCCGGCATTTTATCTTCCCGGCAAGTTTTTCTGTTTCTCCTATGGAACAGATAGCAAGGATGAAAAGTAATATCGAAAAGAATATGACCGGCACAGGGAATGTTAAACTCTTCTCCGGCGGCATCAGGGATATTGAGTTTTCTATTCAGGCGCTCCAGCTCTTAAATGGCGGACAGCTTAAAGATATCAGAACCGGTAATTCGCTTGATGCAATTGAAAAGCTTGTATCCCATAATCTGTTGAGTAATGATGAAGCGACTGTCTTTATTTCCGCTTACCATTTTTTTAGAAAAATTGAGCATTATCTTCAGCTTATGAATGACCTTCAGACACATGACCTGCCACAGGATGAAGAATCATTCTATAAGCTTGCCCGCTTTATGGGTTTTAATACATCCCAGGCTTTCCGCAACAAAATTGAAAGCGTCAGAAAATTAGTGCGCACGGTTTTTAACTCCATAACAGGACAGAGAGAGGAAAAGAAAGTTTTTTCATTCAGCGAAATGCAGTTTATTGATGTAAAGAAATCTTTGAGCAATTATAAATATCTTCAGACCGGACAGGGACTATTAGAGCAAAAGCAGTTTGACAAACTTACAATTACCGCCTTCCAGGAGATTGAAAGTCGCCTCGTAAGTTTCCTGACTCATTCAATCGCTCCCGATAACGTACTCGATAATTTCGTCCGGATAATAAGAACCCGTTCTATGCCATCGATATGGTATCATGAATTTCGCGATAATACTTTTTTCGACAGTTTCCTAAAGATATGCGAACTATCCCAGAGAGCAGTTGATTTAATCATCATTGATAAATCTCTCAGCGATCTGTTGCTTGGACGTAAGGTCTTTATCAGCGATGAGGATGATTATTTATCCGCTGGTTTCCAGCAATTAATTTTCACACTCTCCGTACAGTTTAGTCTTGGCTTTATTAATCAGGAAATAATTTCCAAAACGCTTTCAAATTATATCTCTGACAAAATCCGCCTGATTTGCGGACGGTTTGCTCTTCCTTATAATTATTGTATTATGGGTATGGGTAGCTTCAGCTCCGGCGAGATGACTTTTACTTCTGACTGCGATATAATCATCGTAACACTCAGTACTGATAAAAGCGGGGAAATGCAGCAGCAGTTCCGCAGTCTTATGGAAGCCATTGAACTTGCGGTAAAACCATTCGAAGTGGACAGCCGTCTGCGTCCGGAGGGATCAAGCGGTCAGCTTGCCTGGGATATTATCAGCTATGAAGAGTATCTTAACAATCGTGCTCAAACCTGGGAGCTTCAGGCTCTCACTAAAATTAATTTAGTTTATGGTGACCAGGAATTATTTAATACTCTTACCGACAAAATAAGAGAAAGAATATCCCGCATCCAAAAGGAAGGGTTGCGAGCGGATATAATTGGAATGCGCAAAAAAATTGAGAAGCAGATTCTAAGTTCGCCTCAGTCCAACTTTGGTAATTTCTTTAATATTAAGAAAAGTCGCGGCGGCATTATTGATATTGAATTTGCTCTCCAGTTTTTACTTCTCAGCAATTCTGATTCTTATGCCCGTTACCGCGGTAAGTCCGCAAATATTATTATTGATTCTCTTCTAAATATTTCAGATAAACTCCATAGTTTTGGAATGCTGAAAAATAATTATGCATTCTTAAAGTCCCTTGAGTTTAAGATTCAGATAATATTAAATATCAATTCACCGATACTTCCTCTGGATGACGCAAGGCGCCAGCTATTGGCAAAAGCCTCTGGTTTTAAGGATTTGAAACAGTTTGAATCTGAGCTATACAGCATTATCAGATTAAACAAAGAGTTCTATGAATCGGTGATAAGGTAATTATTCTGCAGTAGAATGAGAGACAATGCTATAACTTATTTATCGGCTCAGTACCTAAAAATATCGGTCCGGAACTGATATTTATCAGCTCGGAACCCAAAATTATCAGTTCAGAACCGATATTTATCGGCTCAGAACCCAAAATTATCAGTTCAGAACCGATATTTATCAGCTCGGAACCCAAAATTATCAGTTCAGAACCGATATTTATAACTTATGATATAATAATACTTCGTTATAGCGGTACGTTAGGAATTATAAGAGGCAAACCAGGCAGGAATACAGCATATAAGACCCACATCATAAGTCCGACAGACAAAGGTATGGTCAGATTGTCATCTGCAAAACCATAAGAAATATTTTCAACAATGGCGCCGACAGCTACAGCAACAAAGCCAATTATATACTCGGTAATGTTTCCATTTACTTTGGGAGACAGAAGAACTACAATACATGCGGAGATAAAAAATGCAATAGTGCCTTCGAGGCTTTTAGATAAAAATTTATGTCTGCCTAATTTTCTGCCAAGTAAAGCCGCGCTTGAATCGCTTATGATTAAAACACTAAAGGCTGTAATGACAAATATTTTGGGAAGGATTAATACGCAAAGCAACGCTGATATAAATACGTAGGAAGCACCGCTGAGGTTTTTCTTTTTATTATCGCGCTCATGTTCGCGCAGTAAAAATCCAAAGAAATAGTAGAAAACATTGCCGAGCGCAGGATTTAAATAACGGCCCATATCCAGAGCGACTGAGAATATTGTCAAAGGCGTCAATATCATCAACGCCTGTTGCTGAGTAATGAAATAATAGATAATGGGTATTGAAAGGGAAAAGAGATGAATGGTCTTTCGAACCAGTTCATCTCTGTAAAGTATAGTTCCTTTATCAGTTTGAGTCATCTGTAACTTGAGAATCTTTTTGCTTCTTTTTATTTATCATTTTTTTAACATGAGCCGGTATTTCTTCACCTGTTATGGAATCGACAGTCATGTCTGATTCAATCTCAATAACGCCATTTTTCTTCATTGGCGGAAGTTCTTCGCCACGGATAATCTTATCGATTTCATCGCTGTCAAGAATTTCTCTTTCAAGAAGCACTAAAGCAAGCCGGTGGAGAACTTCGACATTATCATTTAATATTTTCTCTGCTCTTTCCATACAGGTGAGTATTATTCTCTTAATCTCATCATCTATATCCTGAGCTGTCTTATCGCTGTAGTCCTTATGTTTTGTTATCTCACGCCCCAGGAAGATTTCTTCTTCTTTAGTACCATAAGAAAGCGGACCGAGTTTCTCACTCATACCCCATTCGCAGACCATTTTTCTTGCCAATGAACTTGAGCGTTCGATGTCGTTCCCTGCGCCGGTTGTATAACGGTTAAAGACCAGCTTTTCAGCTGCCCTACCGCCTAAGGCATAAGTAATCATCGCTTCAAGATATTCTCTTGAATAAGTATGTTTTTCATCTACCGGAAGATAAGTTGTAACACCGAGGGCGCGTCCGCGCGGAATGATTGTTACTTTATGAACCGGATCAGATTCAGGTATCATTCGTGCAACAAGTACATGCCCGATTTCATGATAAGAAGTAACTTTCTTTTCCTCTTCTGAAATTATCATACTCTTACGCTCCATCCCCATCATGACCTTATCTTTTGCTTCTTCAAAGTCAATCATGCCGACAGTCGTCTTATTCTTCCGCGCAGCAAGAAGAGCAGCTTCATTTACCATATTAGCAATATCAGCTCCCGCGAGTCCCGGTGTGCCCTTTGCTAAAATTGTCAGATTTACGTCTGGATCAAGAGGGATGTTTCTTGTATGAACCTTTAGAATACCTTCTCTTCCTTTAACATCAGGACGATCAACAACTACCTGACGGTCAAATCTTCCTGGTCTTAAAAGAGCCGGATCAAGAACATCAGGACGATTAGTAGCAGCAATAATAATAACGCCACTGTTCTGTTCGAATCCGTCCATTTCAACCAATAGCTGATTCAATGTCTGTTCGCGTTCATCATGACCTCCGCCAAGACCCGCGCCACGGTGTCTGCCGACAGCGTCAATTTCATCAATGAATATTATACACGGAGCACTTTTCTTTCCCTGTTCGAATAAATCTCTGACACGGCTTGCGCCAACACCTACAAACATTTCAACGAAATCAGCACCCGATATCGAGAAGAACGGCACACCGGCTTCACCGGCAACCGCTCTTGCAAGCAACGTCTTGCCGGTTCCCGGAGGTCCCAATAGCAACACACCGCGCGGAATTTTACCACCAAGTTTTTGAAATTTTGTAGGCTCTTTTAAAAATTCAATGATTTCTTCCAGTTCCTGCTTTGCTTCATCAGCACCTGCCACATCTCTGAAAGTAATCTTGGATGATGTTTCATTTATAAGTTTTGCTTTGCTTTTACCAAAATTAAATATACCGCGTGAACCGCCGCCGGCACCTGACTGCATCCGGCGCATTATGAAAATCCACACTCCTATAATCAGTACCCATGGAATAAAACTTAAAAGAACATTCATCCATTCATTTGATTCTTTGTTAAATGAATACCTGAGACCTTTCTGTTGCCATGAGGCTTCGTTATCCTTTAAAAGGTCATTAGGTATAAAAACAGTAAATCTGCTTACCCGCACAGGTCTGCCGTTAACGTTAACCGACTCTTCCTGTCTAAGCTCACCTTCAAAATTATAATCGCTGTCAATCTTGATTATTTTTGCATTTCCTATTTTATTCTCTAACAGGAAAGTCTTGTACTGACCGTAAGAAATATCGACATACTTAGCTGAGCCTGTACGCAGGAACTGTAGTACAATTACAGCAGCCACGATAACCGCACCCCAGCTAAATACACTGCGAATAATTTTATTCCAGTCAAAATCGCCATCCTGATTAGGAAGATTGTTGCCGCTTCCTCCCTTACCCTTGGGTTTTTTAACAGGCGGTCTAGTATTATTTTTTTCAGCCATAAACAGTTCGCCAAATTTTTTAATCATAATTTTCATAAAACTCCATTTTCACTTAAAACGTATATTGAACGTAAATTTCTATATTTCTGAGCATAATCCAGTCCATAACCGACCACAAACTTATCCGGAATGCTGAACCCAATATAATCAATTTTTACATCATATTTAATACTATCCGGCTTCAAAAGCAATGATACAATCTTAACACTTGCCGTATTATGCTGTTTCATTAGTTTTTCTATGTAGCTTACCGACAAACCGGTATCAACAATATCCTCAACTACAATTACATCCCGCCCTGTAATATCACAGCTAATATCTTTTACCATCGTAACGTTACCAGAGGATATCTTAGCATCACCGTAGCTCGAAAGGCGCATAAAATCTATCTCGCAATCAATCCCGATATTCTTAATCAGGTCAGCCATAAACATAAACGAACCGTTTAATATTCCAATAAATACCGGAGCTTTGCCGGCATAGTCATTTGTTATCTGACTGCCTAATTCCCTTACTCTCTTCTGTAATTTTTCCTCTGTGAGATATAAAACAAAACGCTTATCTTTTATTACTATTTCCGCAGTATCCGCGATGTTTATTCGAGACATAAATGTAAAACCCTTTTCGTATTTGTCTTAATTTTATATCGCTCATCTATTCTAAAGCCCGGGACCCAGACTATATTTCCCCCATTAACAAGCACAAGCTGATATTTCTTAATATTCGCATCTGCTCTTTGTTCGCTCAGGAAATCAGATATCTTTTTAAATCCTTTCATTCCAAGCGGAATAAACTTATCACCCGGCAGCCATCTGCGTAAAATAAACTCATCGCTAAAGCTGTCGGCTGAGATTTTTTCACTAAAACCTCCTGAATTTACCAGAGTACCAGGGTTTTCTATTTCAAAAATACTAATTTCCTGTCCGTTAAAAGCCACCTTACTGCCAGTCTTTATACTTATCGGAATAAATTCATCTGTAATTACTGCTCTTTTAATTAAAAGAGTTCCGCTTTCCCTGTAAACTTCAATACCTCCGGCAATTTCAATTTTCCGTCCTTTCTGATTTTCAATTAAAGATTCTATTTTAAGAAAATCATTGTAAGCAAATTCCTGCTGGAAATTATCTTTAACTGCCCGCTTTAAAATTTCCCCGACAGCTGCATGATTAACTTTCTTTAGCCCTGTTAAATTTATTGAAAGAGTACTGCCTGATAACACAACGATATCATTCATAACCTGAGTGATATAACTTTCCACAATATTATCAGAATTACGGAAATTATTTCCTGAGTTAAACAGGTTATCTTCAACATTCGGATTAATCTTCTTCTTTACTTCAGGCAGAAGAACATTGCGGATAAAATTCCTTTCGTAGATATTTTCATTATTTGTATAATCCGTTCTATAAGATATTTCTTCAACAGAAAGATATTCCATAATTTCCTGTTTACTTATACATAATACCGGCCTGATGATATTTCCTCTAATGAGGGGTATGCCTGAGATACCTTTTAGTCCTGTACCTTTGAACAAATTAAGCAAAATTGTTTCTGCGTTATCGCTTTTATTATGAGCAGTCGCAATTTTATTATAACTATGCTCAACTGAAATTTTCTTAAAAGTGTCATACCTGATTTCGCGTGCAGCCTCTTCTATTGAGACCTTCCGGTTTTTGGCAAATCCTGTGACATCAGCGTGGAAAGGGAAATATTCAACATTTGACTTCTCAGAAAGTTCCCTGCAAAAAATTTCATCCCCGTCAGAATCCGCACCCCTTAAATTATGATTAATATGAACTGTCCCAAGCTCAGTCTTAAAGCGAGACTTATTCTTATTCAGAATATGAAAAAGAAAAACCGAGTCAGGACCTCCGCTTAAAGCTACCAGTATCCTTTCGCCTGCTGAAATAAGTTTATTCCTGTCGGCAAATTTCAGGACTTTCTGCTCAATTGTTTTAATTAATATCCGTTTAGCTTCAGCCATTGCTCTGTTATTCCTGTTCCTTCATCCTTATTCAGGATTTTCGCCACATACTTGCCCAAAACATCAAATTCGAGGTTTACTTCTGAGCCGGCAGACCTGACAGAGAGGTTTGTTTCGTTCCAGCTATGCGGGATTACTGAAACCGTAAGCGAGAGATCATCACTTCTTGCAATAGTAAGGCTAATCCCATCGACAGCAATCGCACCAACATTTATAATATATTTGCCAAATTCTTTTGGATATGTTATATCAACAAGATAACTGCCTGAGAGTTTTTTAATATTTAGTATCTTTCCTGTTGCATCGACATGCCCTAATACAAAATGCCCGCCCAGTCTTCTGTCCGGTGTAAGTGAACGTTCAAGATTTACTTTCTCATTTAGTTTTAATCTGCCAATAGTAGTTTTCTTTATAGTTTCAACCACAGCAATTACATTAAAACTTTCCTTTGTAAAACTGGTTACAGTATGACACACACCATTAATAGAAATACTATCCCCGGTCTGGAAATCCTCAGTTACCTTCCGGGCACTGACAGCAATTTCCAGCCCGTTGCCAAAAGGTCTTAATTGCTTAATTGTCCCGATTTCTTCAATCAAACCAGTAAACATTTTCTTTTTCTATAATAACGACCGTTATAAATTAAATTCTATAAGCGTGTACAAATAAACGTATCCCGGCAGGCCGGGATAAAATACCATATCATCCGTGCGTAAATAATCTGTTACTTAACTAATTCCAGTAAAACATCATCCCCTATTTTCTCAACCGATTTAATATTAAGCCTTAAAGTCTTCCTGATTGATGAATATCCAAGCCTGCCGATAACCGGAATACCACTGCCCATAAGCTTTGGACTGATAAAAATAAGAATTTCATCAAAATGATTTTCTTTAATAAAAGATGTATAAATTTTTCTTCCTCCTTCAACGAGGAGCGATGCGATATTAAGCTTACCAAGCTGTTCAAGCAAATCCCTGAGGTTTAATGTACCATCTTTTTGCTCTTTGATGAAAATTATATTAACACCTTTTGCTTTAAGTGCATTAATTTTTCTTTCTTTCAAACAGCTTTTTTTAGCTGTTGCCAGAATAAGATTCCCGTCAAAATTATTCACAAACAGCTTGTGTTTAAGATTTAACTTAAGGTCGCTATCAAGAATTATTCGTTTTGGATTGCGCCCTTCCACAAATCTTACCGTAAGACTCGGATCATCTTTTTTAACTGTAGTTGAACCAATAAGAACTGCATCATACTCATTCCGGAGATTATGTACAAACCGCCTTGAGTTAACAGAGCTAATCCACTTTGAATCCCCGTTTGAATCGGCAATTTTGCCATCGAGCGTCTGAGCTGCCTTAATAGTAATATACGGAGAGTTTTTTGTTATAAATTTGAAAAAGAATTTATTCAGAGCCACACATTCTTTTTCGAGCACTCCGACCTTCACTTCAATCCCGGCCTGAATAAGTATCTTTGCACCATTTCCGCTTACAAGCGGATTCATATCAAGCGTACCAATAACAACACGCTTAACTTTGTATTTGATGATTGATTCAACACAAGGCGGAGTCTGCCCGAAATGTGAACATGGTTCGAGGTTTACATAGAGAGTGGAACCCTCAATACTTTTTTTTGCATTATTAAAAGCATTTATTTCGGCATGGTTACCTCCATAGTATTCATGGTAACCGGCACCGATAATTTTATCATCTTTAACCAGAATAGCGCCTACAAGCGGATTGGGAGATACTTTACCTTTACCTTTCCTGGCTATTTCTAATGTTAATTTTATATAAGATTCATCAGTCAAATTTATTTCTATATTATTTATTTAATAGACAGTATTTCAAACTCAAGCATACCAGCCGGAGCTTTTACTTTTATTTTCTCACCCACTTTTTTGCCCATCAGCCCCTGTCCGACTGGCGAAGTCATAGAAATCTTTCCGGACTGGAAATCAGCTTCTTCAGGAGAAACGAGTATATATTCGTATGTATTTGAATTTGTAAGATTCTTAACGGTTACCTGCGAGAGAATATGCACCTGTCCCGCCGGAAGTCCTGAAATATCAATGACTCTCACGCGGGATAATACATTCTCGAGCTTACTTATTTTAAGTTCAAACAATCCCTGCTCTTCTTTGGCAGCATCATATTCGGCATTTTCAGACAAATCGCCATGTGCGCGCGCTTCGGCAATTTTCTGTGCCATTCTTTGCCTGCCATAAGTCTTTAACTCAGTTAATTCTTTTTCCAATTCTAACAATCGCTCTTTTGTCAGGTAAACAAAGTTGGCTACTGTCATATTTAACCCTGATATTTAAAATATAAAAAAAATACCACCGCAGATGCAGTGGCGCTATGGAACTATGGGATTTTTATAATCCTGTCAATTATTATATGTTAAAATAACAAAAATTTAGGATTCCGGCATAATTATTTTATAAAATGCTTTATTAAACCCGCACGATGCCTGAAGGGAGGGAAAACCGGCCAGGTCATGTTACGCGAAATTGTCAGAACCATGATTTCTATGATTAACCATGATTCATTTTGTGCTGATTGTGTTATTATAAAAATCTGAATCACGGATTACATGGATTAAGACAAAGCATCTGATGATATGCGTTATCATAAAAATTATGAAAATCACAAAAATCACACGAACCACAGTTCAGATGAATAATTGTCGCGGGTTTTAACCCAATACTATCAGGTTAACACCATATTGCGCCCCTGCCTGGTTTATTCTTAACCGGACATTTTATCAGACACGTATTTTTAATCTAAAAAAATGAAACTATTATAAAATCAGGGAACTTTGACCCTCGTGAGGTACTTGGAGTTTTCCGGTTGACCCGCGAGGATTTAACATGGCAACAGTAAGTCTCCAATGAAGCAGTCTGTCTTTCAAAAGGGGATTTAATTCCCCCCCCCCCAGGTTGGAAATCCGGGGATATGGGAACTTCTAAATTTATCTGACCATTATACTGCCGATTCCCTGAAATTATGAATATATTTCAGCGGAATACTCACCATATACTAAAACTGATGATACTTTTTACCTGGCAGTCCGGAGAGTGTAAGTATTTTTGTATAAAATGAAGAAATCAAATATCCTGGATATTTAAAAATCCTGCGTTATCATATATGATGTGAATCACACAAATCATAGTTTACATGAATCTACGTACTTGTACCGATGTTTTTTAAAGAAATATATAGTAAGTTGCGTGCAGATGTGGTAACAAT
>JBAXDX010000013.1:0-44634 GCA_037140715.1 Ignavibacteria bacterium | reverse complement strand
AAAAACTCTCAGGCGGTTATACAATTGAAGCAAAGATACCATTGCAGGATATCGCTACCAAACGTGATGCCGTATTTACAGGTTTACCGGACAATTTATTTGTTCCGGCTGACGGCATGAGAATTCCAGTCGATTTCGCAATCAACGATAACGACAATGGTAAAACCAGAGAAGGAATTTTATGCTACTCGCCTGAAAATAAGGATAAGTCCTGGGAAGATGTTTCAAGATGGTCATATACCTGGATTGGTACAAAGTTATTAGATGTAGAAAAAGAAAATAGCGCTTCTGTAAGCAGTTATTCGGTATCACAGAACTATCCGAATCCGTTTAATCCAACAACAAATATTAAGTATTCAATAGCAAAGTCAGGGATTGTAAGCTTAAAGATATTTGATGTTATCGGGAAAGAAGTAGCTGTATTGGTTAACCAGTATCAGACAGCCGGTACATACCACGTACAGTTTGATGCTTCGCATCTTTCAAGCGGTATTTACTTCTACAAGTTACAGTCAGGTGATTTCACCTCAGTTAACAAAATGATGTTGATTAAATAATAACGTTATTATATACAGCGCGGGGAAAAGGAGGCAGGCAATCTCCTTTTAACCGCGCTTAGTTTTTTTTAGGCTGTAAAACGGGGAATCCCAATGGTAATAATAAATGGACTGAGTAGCCATGACAACTTATACTGCCAGTAAAAAAACGCAAAGATTATTAATAAATTTCGATCAGGTTTATTAAAATAATAAATTATGATTTATTATTTTAATAAGAGAGCTTGGATATACACCCGTTAGCAGATGAAATTACAAATAAAAACGATGGATTTGTATCGGCACTATTTATGTAGTAATAGTTACTGAATATTTTTAGCAGTATTTTTATATAGATGAACTGATTTTATTTCCATGCTTAATTAATTAGTAGTATTAAACCTGGTCATGTATATGTTTTTTATTTATAAGCGTGAATGTATTATTGCGGATATTCTGTCCGTGGGTTTTTAGTAAAATGATTTAATTAATTGATAGTTTAATTTTCTATTCATTCACAAAAAGGAAAAATGCCATGCTATTTAACAACGTAATTCTTATTTTCTCACAAAAAAGGAAAAATGCTATGAATAAGTATTTTCTACAGCAGTTGGTTCTATTATTTGTTATCTGCTCTGCCGCATTAAACGCACAGGTAGTGTTTGATAATTTCGATGCATCAGTAAAGGATAATTTGTATAGGGTTTCCCGTGAAAACAACAAATATGCTATTGCTGATGACTCGTTGGCAAAAAAAGAGGGACGGGCCTCCTTAAATGTTAAGGCTCTTATTGATTCAGTCCATAGGTCTGGTTCTTATATTCAGTTATTTCACAATGTAAAAGCAGGCAGTTATCTTAATTTCAGTTCAAGCGACTCGCTTTCTATCTGGATAAAGGTTAACAAGGCTCCTGCACATCCTGAGAACCTGGTATTCAGAGTTCATCTGACAGATCAGCCTTCGGCATCAGATAACCCTGAGGATTATATTTTCGAAACTCCGACAATACTGGATGCTGTCCATGGATGGATGCAGCTGAAGATTCCGCTGAGAGTAAGAAATCAGAATGGTACAAATGCTCCGGATTCAACAGGTTTTATATTAGCTCCGGAAAGCTGGGGTTCCACTTTCACGCGTAACAACAACAAATTAGACCTTAACAAAATTGTTGGTTACAGCATCGGGGTTGTTACATCGGGCTGGACAGACAACGAATCTATATATCTGCCGAAGGATTCAGTTGATGTCAACTTTGATTCATTTGAGTGTAATATCTCGTCAGTACAGGCAGACACACTGACAAGTGTGCTTGATAATTTCGATTCTTCAGTAAATGATGGTGTGTTCAAAGTTTATTCTGAAGGAAAGGGTAATGGTACTATTTCTGATGATTTGCTGACAAAAAAAGAGGGACGGGCATCATTGAATGTCAGGGCTGTTATTGATTCAGTCCATAACTTTGGTTCTTATGTTCAGCTGTCTCATAATGTAACAGCAGGCAGTTATCTTGATTTCAGTTCAAGCGACTCGCTTTCTATCTGGATAAAGGTTAACAAGGCTCCTGCACATCCTGAAAACATGGTACTCAGAATCCAGTTGGCCGATCAGCCTTCGGCAACAGATAATAAAGAGGAGTATATTTTTGAAGCTCCGACAATACTTGACGCTGTTCATGACTGGGTACAGTTGAAGATCCCGCTGAGAGTAAGAAATCAGAATGGTGAAAATATTCCGGATTCAACAGGATTTATATTACCTCCAACAAGCTGGGATACCGCTTCCTTTAAGCATAACAACAGCAAATTAGACCTTAATAAAATTGTTGGTTACAGCATCGGAATTGTTACATCGGGCTGGACAGGTGAAGACAAGTCTGTATATCTGCCTAAGGATTCAGTTGATGTTAATTTCGATTCATTTGAGCGTAATACCTCTGTGCCGGTACCGGTAGATCCCCGGACAACTGTGCTCGATAATTTTGATGCATCAGTAAATGATGGTGCGTTCAAAATTTATTCTGAAGGAAAGGGTAAGGGTACTATTTCTGATGATTTGCTGACCAAAAAAGAGGGACGGGCATCATTGAATGTCAGGGCTGTTATTGATTCAGTCCATGCTTATGGTTCTTATGTCCAGTTGGCTCATAATTTAGTAGCAGGCAGTTATCTTGATTTCAGTTCAGGCGATTCGCTTTCGATCTGGATAAGGGTTAACGAGGCTCCTGTATATCCTGAGAATCTGGTACTCAGAATTCAGCTGGCCGATCAGCCTTTGGCAACAGATAATAAAGAAGAGTATATTTTTGAAACTCCGACAATACTGGATGCTGTTCATGACTGGGTACAGTTGAATATTCCGCTGAGAGTAAGAAATCAGACAGGTGAAGTCGTCCCAGATTCAACAGGCTTTATTTTAGCTCCGACAAGCTGGGGCCCTACTTTCAAACATAATAACAGCAAATTAGACCCTGACAAAATTGTTAGTTACAGCATCGGAATTGTTACATCGGGCTGGGTGAACAGTGGACTTCTGCCGAAGGATTCAGTTGATGTCAACTTTGATTCATTTGTTCTTATTAGAAAGGGTAGTCCTACAGGCATAGAAAAAGTAGCGGGTGCTTCTGTAAGTAGCTATTCAGTATCACAGAACTATCCGAATCCGTTTAATCCGACAACAAATATTAAATATTCAATAGCAAAGCCCGGGATTGTAAGCTTAAAGATATTTGATGTTATCGGGAAAGAAGTAGCTGTATTGGTTAACCAGGATCAGACAGCCGGCACATACCACGTACAGTTTGATGCTTCGCATCTTTCAAGCGGTATTTATTTCTATAAGTTACAGTCAGGTGATTTTACCTCAGTTAACAAAATGATGTTGATTAAATAATAACTTAATTTATATACAGCGCGGGGAAAGGGGCAGCCACCTCTTAACCGCGCTTATTTTTTAAACAGAATGTAAGAATGAAAATGAATTTTCGAGAAAAATGTTTTTTAATTATTAATTACGATTGCGTAAAAAATGTTGGCGGAGGAAAGAACGTTGAAAACTCCTAGACTTATGTCTGCTGCATTAAGCAGTATCCTATTATTATTTTTTATATCTACAATAATATTTCCCGGGACAACCGGAAAAATCTCAGGAAAAATTACTGATGGAGAAACAGGCGAACCGCTGATTGGAGCGAGCATTGTTGTTGAAGGTACTTATTTGGGGGCGGCCTCGGATATAAATGGTTATTATTATATAAATAATATTCCGCCTGGTAAGTATAATCTTTTAGCCACTAGTATAGGGTACCACAAACAGACAGTACAAAATGTTATTGTTAAAATAGATTTAACTACAAAAATAGATATAAACCTGACTTCTACATCAGTTACATTATCAGGAGAAGTAGTAGTAAGAGCAGAACGTCCGCTGGTACAGAAAGACCTTACCAGCAGTTCGGCAACTGTCTCATCAGATGACATAAAGATGATGCCGGTTGAAGGTGTCGGGCAGGTAATCGGTCTTCAGGCTGGTGTAGTTGGCGGGCATTTCAGAGGCGGTCGTTCCAATGAAGTTGCATATTTAATTGACGGGGTATCAGTTAATGATGCGTTCAACAATACATTTAATGTTGAAATTGAAAATACATCGGTCAGACAAATGGAAATAATCAGCGGAACGTTCAATGCTGAGTATGGTCAGGCTATGTCGGGTATTGTAAATATAGTAACTCAGGATGGTTCTCAAAGTTACGAAGGGAGTGTTTCGTCTTATGCCGGCAACTTTTTTACAAATCATTCTGATATATTTCAGAACCTGGATAAGCCAGACAGAGTTTCACAGAAAAATATTCAATTTAATTTAAGCGGACCGGTTCCTTTGCTTAAGGGGTTTACATTTTTTACAACAGGCCGTTATTATGATGACCAGGGGTATCTTTATGGCAAACGTGTTTACAATGTTACAGATGATGTCCCAATAACCGATCCGGCCGATAATACAAAGTTTTTTGCCAGAAATACAGGAAATGGAGAATATGTTTCATTAAATCCATACAGAAAGTATTCATTTAATGGCAAGCTGACCTATTCGCTTCCCAACTTTAAATTCAGCTATAGTCTGTTTTGGGATGATAACAAAAGCAGGGGGTATAACCATTCTATGTCATGGACACCTGATGGTATAAAAACTGACTACAGGCAGAATGCTGTTAATACTTTTCAGATCACTCATGTGATTTCACAGAGTACATTCCAGACATTGCAGTTTTCTTCGAACTATAGTAATTACTATGGCTATCTATATGCAGACCCTTATGATCCACGATATGTTAATCCAACTCAGGGGTTGCCTGCTACCGGTTATACATTTAACTCCGGCGGAAACGATGGCAGCAGATACGACAGATATACAATTACTCAGCTTGCTAAGTGGACATTGAACTCACAGGTTTCCAAAGAGCATAAAATTGGTGTTGGCATTGAAGCAAAATTCCACACGATATACAACCATAGTATGTCGATAATAAATATGACTGAAGGCCAGACGGATTCAGCCGGAAATGTTATCTTTACATTAGGATACCCTCAGCTGGGGACTACTAGTGACAGGGGGTACAACCAAAGCTATAAGAAATATCCATGGGAGTTTTCCGGTTATATCCAGGATAAGGTGGAATATGATATTATGATTATTAATGCCGGAATAAGAGTTGAGTATTTCCAGCCTAGTGCCAGTTATCCGCTTGATTTGAAAAATCCAAGAAACAATCCGATATATCCTGGTTCCAGCTCTGATGGACTGCTTCTTCAGAAGGCTTCGGGCAAACTTCAGATCAGCCCCAGACTTGGAGTTTCTTTCCCTATTTCTGATAAAGGAGCAATTCATTTTTCTTATGGTCATTTCTTTCAGATACCTGACTTGTCAAATCTTTATGTCAATTCTGACTTTGTTGTAAACCCGGTTACATCGCTTTCGGCTGTTATGGGAAATCCTGACCTGAAGGGGCAGAGAACAGTAAGTTATGAACTTGGTTTGCAACAGATGTTATTCCCAAATGTAGTATTTGATATTACTGCATACTACAGAGACATTAGAGACCTTCTTGGAATGGAAATTATCAGGACTTATGAAGGTTTTAGATATGCAAGATATATCAATCAGGACTATGGAAATACGAGAGGTTTCGTGGTTACGCTTGAAAAACAGTTTTCAGACTATTTCGGCGTGAAGATGGACTATACTTATCAGATAGCGGAAGGTAATTCTTCTGATCCAATGCAGGTATTTAATAATAACCAGACAAGTCCGCCGGTTGCTACGCCCAAAAAAGTAGTTCCTCTTGACTGGGATCAGCGCAATACGCTTAATATTTCATTGAATGTCGGAGAACCGGGCGACTGGACAGCAGGTTTGATTTTTGGGTACGGTGCAGGCATGCCTTATACTGAGGATGCGCGTTTTGTGCACGGATTGATACTCCCGAATCTGGGGGTCAGACCGAGTACATATAATGTTGATTTAAGAGCTGATAAGAATTTCAAAGTCGCCGGCGTTAATCTAAATGTATTTTTCCTCGTGTACAATTTACTCGATATAAAAAATGAATATGCTGTGTATGGAAGCACAGGCAGAGCAATGGTTGATTTGAACACAAAGTGGGCCGGACAAATTGTCGGTTTGAATACTATAGAACAGTTTGTTAATAACCCGGCAATGTATTCAGCTCCAAGGCAGCTCAGGCTTGGATTAAATTTAGGATTTTAGGAGAATAAAATGACGAAAAAACTTGTATATATTTGGGCTTTGATTGTATTTACACAATTATCTTATGCTCAGGATATGAATCAGATGATGAAATACCGTCAGGAGCCAAAAGGTGATATTACGTATCGCAAGGAGGGAACTCTTGAAGGCAACCGTGTAAGAACATTGTTCCAGAACCAGGGCGAAATTGCGCACTGGCCTTATTCGCCGTCATGTGAATGGCCAAAGGGGAGCGGTATTAATAATATTGATGGTAACTGTGTTTTGATTTCTACCGAGATTATTTCGCCTGGCGGAATTACAATTCATCCGCTTGAAACATCATACCGTGAGTGGATGAATCACGATCCGGTAACGGGTCTGCTTTGGGGTTTTGAACCGATACCAGGCTATGCCGATACGGCATCTCTGAGCCCGGCGCTTGCTACCGATACCAGGACTTGGCCAAACCAATGGCCGAGAGCTTTGCCGATTGATGCAACCTGGGATGGTAAGTGGTATGGTTACTTTGGGAAAGGCATAAAGAGTTCAGATGAAGAAACCTTTTTTGCTATGGATGATTCGAAGAATGGCAAATGGAAAAGACCTCCATATAATTATTTCCCAATAACAAGTGATTCAGCCTTTGGCGGTATCGGACTTCATGTTGAAGTGAGAGGATTTCAGTGGTCGCACGTACTGGCGGAAGATATAATCTTCTGGCATTATGATATAGTCAACATTTCTGATAATGATTATCAAAAAACATATTTTGGTTTTTATACTGATGTTGGTTCCGGCGGATCAACAAGCGGTGTTGACGATGCTTATTATGATAAAGACTTAAATATTGCGTATGGCTGGGATGATAAGGGTGTTATGCCCACAACAGGCCAGAAAATAGGTTATACCGGCTGGGCATATCTTGAGAGTCCGGGTAATTCATCTGATGGTATAGACAATGACAACGATGGGTTAATAGACGAAAAACGTGACAGCGGTCCGGGTACTTACATATCTGGTCCAGTTGATAAGTCTGGAGTTTCAAAGTGGCACTGGAGCGGTGATGAAAACGGAAACTGGTTGCCATATAGTGATATTGACGGTAACGGAAAGTGGGACCCGCTTACCGAACCGTTAAATGATGATGTTGGTCATGACGGTTTGGGACCTTTGGATTCAGGTTATCCTGGTGTTGATGAAGGCGAAGGCGATGGTATTCCCACCGATGGTGAACCTCACTTTGATAAGACAGATAAGGATGAATCTGATCAGATAGGTTTAACCGGTTTGTCTATCTATGTTTTAGGTGAGGGCGGTACCGGTGGCGGATGGCCTAAAGACGATGAGTCAATGTGGAATAAAATGAGCACCCCTGCCTTTGATACGAAGATTCAGCAGAAGAATATCTCTATGGTATTTGCTTCCGGTCCGTTTCCGTTACAGCAGGCTCGCAGAGAAAGATTCTCAATGGCTCTTGTATTTGGAAATGATCTTCAAAACTTGTTATTTAACAAGCAAACGGTACAGGAAGTATATAATGCGAACTATAATTTTTCGAAACCTCCCCTGAAGCCGACTCTTCACGCGGTTGCCGGTGATAGAAAGGTTATGCTTTACTGGGATGCCGTTGCTGAACAGTCAAGGGATTCATTCCTTGGTTATGAAAACAATGATCCTATGCAGGGATTTAAAAAAATATTTGAAGGGTATTTAGTCTATAGAAGCACCGATCCTGAGTTTAATAATATTAAAACTATTACTGATTCAAAGGGCGATGTAAAATACTGGAAACCGCTTGCTCAGTTTGATCTTGTGGACAGCATTAGCGGTCCTGATCCTGTGGGCGTTAACGGTGCGTCATTCTGGAGAGGCGATAATTCAGGTCTTCAGCATTCATTTATTGATACAACAGCATTAAATGGTACAACTTATTACTATGCGGTAGTATCTTACAGCAAGGGTGATAAGGACTATGGTACTAAAGGTCTTCAGCCGACTGAGTGTCCCAAGATTATTTCAATGGACTTTGCGGGAACAGTTAACTTTGTGGACATTAACTGCGCTGTTGTTACGCCAAATGCTCCTGTTGCTGGTTATCTTCCGCCTCAGATAGTCGGCAATCTGAAAAAGGTCAGCCAGGGTGTTGGTACGGGCAGTATTAATGTATCTGTTCTTAACCCGGTGGAAATAACAGAAGGAACAACTTATAAGGTTAAATTCAACTCGGCTGGGTCGTTGCCTGATTACGTTACAACATCTTATGTTATAGTTCGTGATAGAGGTGGGATAATTGATACAGTTGCCACAAAGGTGGATTCATCGTTAATTGGTGTTGGTAAATTTGCTCCTCCGGTTGACGGACTTATTTTTTCAGCAATAAATGATACGACCACTCTTGCGGATACTGCAAACGGCTGGATGAACGGAGGAAGAAGTAATCTTGTGATGGTGGTTGAACCTGATCCGGATAAAAAATATGGAGTTAAATGGCCATGTGATTATCAGATCAAATTCCTCGGAAGCAAATCTGTTCCATCGTTAAGCGGAAATATTCCTTTTGATGGTCCAAATGTGAATTTTATTGTTATCAATACTACACGACAGGATACAGTTCCGGTTGGAGTTTCTGATAATGATGGTAATGGTGTATTAAGTGTGGGGGATGATTTTTTCATTGTTGAATATGTTGATAAGAACAACAACGGGCAGTTTGATTTCGCCGAAAGGCAGTTTGCATGGAAAGTTACTTACCGCGTTCGACCGAATGAAACTCCGGAAGAACCGCTGGCTGGCGATGTATTCCGGATAACTACGAAAAAACCATTTAAGCAGGACGATATTTTTACATTCACTACTAAAGCGTCAAGTGTGGACAATACTTTGGCAGGTGGTCAGCTTGATAAAATATCGGTAGTTCCTAATCCTTATATTACTGTAGCAGCCTGGGAACCAAGAACATTGAACCAGTCAGGACGCGGCGATAGAAAAATTGATTTTGTCCATTTACCAGCTAAATGTACCGTCAGAATATATACACTTGCAGGAGCATTGGTTAAAACAATTGAAAAGGATACTGGTCCGGACAATGGCTCTGTATCCTGGAATCTGGTTTCTGAAGACGGTATGGAAATAGCCTATGGTGTATATATTTATCATGTAGATGCTCCAGGAATCGGTGAACATGTTGGTAAATTTGCTGTAATTAAATAAGGGTCGAGAATAAATATGAAAAATAAATTATTAATATATATATATACCTGTGTCATAATTTCAACGCAGACCTTCGCTCAGACTTATGTGGCTGATGTTTCGAAAAAGGGAACTACTGCCGCTACTTTTCTTACAATACCTCAGGGGGCAAGGGCTATGGGTATGGGAGGAGCTTATGTGTCTGTGGTTAATGATCCATCTGCAATGTACTGGAACCCTGCCGGACTTACAAAGGTAAGCGGTATTGGGGCATATTTTGACCATACTGAATGGTTTGCGGGTGTTAAGTTTAATTATCTCGCAATGACATTTAACGCTGGTGAATACGGCTCTGTTGGTCTCAGTTTTACCTCATCGGATATTGGTGAAATGAATGTTACTACGGTCGATGAACCGGATGGTACGGGAGAAGTTTTTAAAGCTACAGATATAGCGTTCAGTCTGGGATATGCAATTGCCCTGACAGATAACTTTTCAATCGGGATTACTCCCAAATTTATAAGCCAGTCAATCTGGAGAATGAATGCATCGGCCTTTGCGCTTGATATGGGTGTACAATATGTAACCCCATTTGACGGTGCTTTGCTTTCAATGTCAATTTCCAACTTCGGTAGTAAGATGCAGTTAACAGGCAATACCGCGCTCGTTCTTATTACGAGTGGTGAAAATGATAAGGTCCCGGCTGAATATCAGACAGATGAATGGTCTTTGCCTCTGAATTTCAGAGTTGGCATAGCTTATCAGCCATTAAAAAGCGACTTACATAAGTGGACTGTAGCTATTGATGCTCAGCATCCGAATGATAACTACGAAAGTATTAATGTTGGAACTGAATACACCTATAATGGTTTTATCGCTCTTAGGGCAGGCTATAAGGACCTTTTCCTTAAAGATGCCTTATTTGGACTTTCAGCCGGTGTTGGTGTAAAGCAGGTTCTTGTTGGTAATGTTGCTGTAAGCTTTGACTATGCTTTTCAGCAGTTAAAGCGTATGGGTAATACACAGAAGTTTTCTGTCGGTGTTAACTTCTGATGCTATAGCAGGGACTCAATAGGTTACCTGAGAAACAAAATAATATAAATAAACCTTAAAAATTATTTTTTTGTCATAAAATATCAGTAAATTAGTTCCATATATTTTAATTTTTATAGACAAATCAGGAGCTTTTAATGAGGTATTCTTTAATATTATTATTTACATTCATAACAGCCTGTTCTCTGCAGGCTGGCGGGAATGTTTTTGTCAATCAGGCAGGCTATAAGCCTCACTTCCCAAAGTTTGTTTTTACTTCCGGAGCCGCGGATAGTTTTTATATACGTGATGCAGCAACTAATTCTGTACGCTTCAGAAGTAACCTTGCGCTTTGGAAAACTTCAGATCCTTCAACAGGGCTTACCCTTTACCGCGGCGATTTTAGTTCGTTTCAGGAAACTGGTAATTTCTACATTACAACACAGTCTGATACTTCATATAAGTTTGCAATATCCGGTACAGTTTATAATGAACCTTATAATAAAATATTGAAAGGTTTTTATTTCCAGCGTTGCGGGTCGTTGCTCTCTCCAAAGTATGCTTCTGTATATTATCATCCTGCCTGCCATACGTTATCAGATGGCACCCTCCATCCCGCTACAGGCTTAAGCGGATTTATCCAGGCACCAGGCGGATGGCATGATGCCGGGGATTATGGAAAGTATGTCATAAATGCTGGTATTACTGTAGGCACTCTGCTTATGGCTTATGAAACATTCCCTGAACGGTTTTCGCAGGATAATTTAGCTATTCCCGACAGCGGAAATGGTATTCCTGATATACTCGATGAAGTTAAATATGAGCTTGACTGGCTGTTTTCTATGCAGAACGCCGATGGCAGCGTACTGGCGAAGCTGACAAAAGAACAGTTTGAGGGATTCATTATGCCGCAGTCTGATACCGGAGACCGTTATATTTATGGAGTAGCAAGCACGGCTACGGCTGACTTCGCTGCCATGATGGCACGCTCTTACAGAGTTTATTCAAAGTATAATCAGGTGTATGCGGATAAATGCCTCGCTGCGGCTGAACTGGCGTGGACATATCTTGAAAATCATCTCAGTATTGTTCCTGCAGGCGGGTTTAAGAACCCGGTGGGTACCAACACAGGCGCATACGATGACACTAATGATAAGGATGAAAGACTCTGGGCATCGGCTGAACTTTTTAGTGCTACCGGCAATGCAAAATATAACACCTATTTTTCTTCAAATTATAAAACTAACGGAATTTCCGGAATTTTTAATGGTTCAAATGCTTCAATGGGATGGCAGAACCTTACCGGTATGGCGCATCTTACATATTTATTTACCAGTCAGGCATCAGCCGGTACTGGTATTATACAGGAACTGACACAGGGTCTGAATACATACTGCGCATCGCTTGTAACAAAGAAAAATCAGAACGGACTTCACGTAGTTCTTAATAATTCTTACGAATATTTCTGGGGTAGCAATTCCGAGCTTCTGAACAGAGCAACTTTATTATTAATGGGTTACCAGAAAACCAATAATGTAGCTTATTATGAAACCGCACTAGATCAGCTGAATTATATTCTTGGTGTGAATGTTTATAATATGAGCTATGTTACAGGTATCGGCAGTAAATCTCCTATGAATATTCACCACCGTCCTTCGATTGCAAACACAATAACTAATTCCCCTGTACCCGGACTTTTGGCAGGCGGGCCAGACAAAAACTTAAACGATGATCCTGTACTGTCCAAAACTTTCAACAGTTCAACTCCGCCCGCGAAGTGCTATGTAGATGACCAGGACAGTTATGCTTCAAACGAGATATGTATAAACTGGAACGCCCCGCTTGTACTTGTAGCCGGATATTTTAACGGAGACTCGAAAGCATCGGCGGTTGAAAAACAGGGGATGACGAGTTTTCCAAATTCAATTGAACTGGAGCAGAATTATCCGAATCCTTTTAATGGTATGACAACAATAAAATATTATCTTAATAAAGCTCAGGAAATAGAGTTTAAGCTTTATGACCTGCTTGGGAATCTGGTTATGTCTAATTCAATGGGTTTTCAGACGGCAGGCTCTCATCAGTTTTTGTTAAATACAGATGAAATTTCAGGTAAGTCGTTGACTTCAGGTGTTTATCTTTTTTGCCTGAAAAGCCAGGATGCAATGTCAGCCAGGAAAATTACTCTGTTAAAATAATCTTTTATGCTATAATTTTACCCACAATTGGATTATACCTCTCGATTCCGTCTTAGAACCGATAATTATGGGTGTATGATAAATTTTCTTTTTATGAGAAATTGTCGTACACCTGGTTATATCTTAAATTCCAGAATAACTTTTGTCCCGTTCCCGCGGTCTATCCGTACTGTTCCGCCTAACTGCTCTGCCAGTATTCCCACAAGCGTAAGCCCAAAGCCTGTTGAGTTTTTAAAATTAATCGAGTCAGGCATACCGTTGCCATTGTCCTGAATTATAATAGAAACAATTTCTCCTTCCAATGAGGCGAATAGAGTAATTAATCCTTCGTTTCTGCCAGTAAATGCATACTTCATAATATTAGTTAAAAGCTCATTGATTATTATTCCGAGAGGCTGTAATCTTTTTGTGTCTAAAACGAAATCATCTATCTTTTTCTCAATTTTTATCGATGTCTTGTTAGGGAAGTTTTCTATAATTTTATCTGTCAGAGACGGGAGGTAATCGATAACCGGCATCTTTTGAAAATCAACAGATAAATACAATTTATCGTATAGGATCATCATGCTCCGCACGCGGCTTTCGGCGTCTGCAAGCGCTCTAATAGCTGAAGGGTCTTCCAAATGTTCTGCCTGCAGAGCAAGAACGCCGGTTATAGTGCTCATATTGTTCTTGATACGGTGGTGGACTTCCTTAAGAATTATTTCTTTTTCCACGAGGAGTTTTTTGATTTTTTCTTCCGCGTGTCTGCGTTCGGTTATATCTTCAATAATTACGGCAAACTCTTTATCTCGTGGTCTGTAGGCTACCACGCCATAGTATCGGTTCAGTTCTCCGGCATAGTTTTCATAGTGTAACGGTTCGCCTGTTAATGCCACGTGTCCATATTTCTCAATCCACTCAGGTTCTGTATTAGGCATTATTTCAAGAACAGTTTTTCCGATGATATCTTCGCGTTTAAGCCCGGTCAATTTTTCAAAGCTTGGATTAGTGTCTAAAAATTTATAATCAACGGGTGTTCCTGTTTCATCGCATATTATTTCATGAACCGCTAAACCAAGCTGCATTTGAGTAATCAAAGCTCTGAACTTGTTCTCGCTTTCAATTAAAGCATCCTGAAATATTTTCCGTTTGGATATATCTCTCGATACGCCTAATATCCCGATTGCTTTACCGGTTTCGTCATACAATAAATTTGAAGCTACTTCCGTCCAGACCGTTGATCCGCCTTTACATGGCTGTTCTACTTCTGTTATATCTGTAGGCATTTCTGCAACTCCGGATGCTGAGGCAATTCTCCTCGCCATTTTTTCCTTAACTATTTCTTGTGAACCAGGAGAGATAACTTCTTCGAATGACTGATTCATTATTTCTTCGACTGTAAAACCGCGTAGCCGTTCGACCGATGGGCTTATATAAGTGAACTTACCGGCCAGGTCCATAGTCCAGATAACATCGGAAGAATTGTTTGCCAGCATTTTATAGCGGGATTCGCTTTCACGCAAAGCTTTTCCTGCCCGCTTGCGTGTAGTAATGTCGATTCCCTGTGCGATTGTGGAAATTATTTTGTCGCCAGGGTCAGCAACGTTTGCTGAGTTCCAGATTACAGTCCGAATGCCTGCATCTTTTGTGAGAATAGGAATCTCAACCGTTTCCCAGTGTTCGCCTTCGAGAGCTTTCTGTATTAATATCATTGAAGCTTCGCGGGTATCATCAGGAAAGAGGATGTCCGGCATCATTCCAATCACTTCTTCCTGGAGTCGGCCGGTCAGGCGCTCAAAAGCATGGTTGGACCGGGTTATGCGGAATTCAGGATCCCATGTGATAATTGGAGCATTAGCGTAGTCAAATAAGTTATTGAGGTATTCATTGGCTTCGTGGAATTTTGCCTCTACCAGCTTTAGTTCGGTAGTGTCGATAAATGTGCAGATTACCCATTTTACTGTTCCATCGGAATTGAATTGAGGTTCAGCATCCACCAATATCCATATGCGGGATTTAGTTGTAGGGCGGTAAACGCCCATAATTACATTTCGGACTGACTGACGCGTGGCAATTGCCTGTGGCACAGGGTGAGTTGTGCCAGGGAAAGGTGTCCCGTCTTCGTGGATAACGTTCCAATCAGGATCAAATGAGGATTTACCCAATAACTGGTCTTCGGTCAGACCCAGTAATTCTAGTGCCTTTGGATTGCTTATTATTATTTCAGCAGTCGGTCCTTGCAGAATAACTCCTACCGACATACCATGTACCATATTCTTAAACTGCTCTTCGTTCTCCGATAAATTTTTGTCCGTTACCTTCCGTTTGGTAATATCTCTCGCTATTCCCTCGTAACCGGTTACTGTGCCGTTCTCGTCTTTTAAAGGAACTGCGCCTGAAGTGTGCCAGCGCCATGTCCCGTTTTTATGCTGTATGCGGTACTCGACTCCTTCCTGCCGGTACCCCGTTGTTATCACTTTATCCAGCCACGCCTGAAACACGGAAATATCATCAGGATGAATATATTGTTTAAATGACTGCCCTGTTACCTGCGTTACCGGATGTCCTAATATATCTGTCCATGAAGGGGATGCAAAAATTAACTCTCCGCCCAGGGAAAGCGTGTAGATAATATCATAACTGTTCTCAACCAGAAGGCGATACTTTTCCTCGCTCTTCTGCCTTGCTTCTTCCGCCCGTTTCCGTTCATCCAGTTCATTTTCTATTTTTTCATGAGCGTCAAAAAGCTTAAATGCCATCTTTATCGATGCATCAAGAACTGTGTCCCCCGAGTTTTTTACCACGTAACCGTAGGACGTTATCTTTTCTGTTTTTTCTACTATCTCAGGTTCTGTATGGCTGGATAAAAATACTATAGGGATTTCGCGTTCTTTCAGTATCGCTATTGCCGTTTCTGTGCCGTCCATGCCGTCTCCCATGTCGATATCCATAAGGATTAGATCAATAGAATTATTTCCCCTGCAAATCTCAATGGCTTTTTCACCCGAATTTACGGTGATGACGTTATAGCCAAATTTCACAAGAGTCTTTTCCCCTGATATTGCTATAATAACTTCATCGTCCACAAGGAGGATTGTTTTCTGATTTCTTTCGTTCATGATTTGCTTTCTCTGTATTTAATTCATTTTATAATCATAATCATAATCATTTCAAGGCAGGCGGGTAAGATTATGAGAATATAATCTGCCCGTCAATCTGTAATTTTTTCCGTTTCCTGCAGGATGAACCTGAACGAGCTTCCTTTTTCTTCCTCACTTTCTACCCAGATTTGCCCGCCATGCTTTTCTATAAATTCTTTACAAAGCAGTAATCCTAAGCCGGTGCTTAATTCGCCATCCGTACCTTTACGCCCTGTTTTTTCATCTGTCTTAAATAATTTTACAGATAAATCTTTTGACATCCCGATACCGCTGTCGGTTACAGATATTTCTACCATATTATTTCCTGTTTTTTTAGAGCTTACTGTTACTTTCCCGCCCTGCCTTGTAAACTTTATCGCATTTGATAAAAAATTACGCAAAATAGAATTAAACATTGCTTCATCTGCGTAAACAGTCTGGTTTATGTCAATATTGTGAATTATCTCAATCCCTTTTTTCTCTCCTACTTTAACTAACAGGTCAATATTCTGTGAAACAATCTCCGATAAAGATATTTTTATTGGATTAAAACTTACCATTCCCTGTTGCATACGGGACCATTCCAGTAAATTATTTAACAGCGTAAAGAGATTTTTTGAGCTGTTGTATAATAGTCTGCCTATATCAGACAGATCATCTGTAGAAAAGCTATTAATGTCCTGAACCATTGATTCTGTTAATCCAATAAATCCCTGGAACGGACTTCTTAAATCATGTGCGATGATAGAGAAAAGTTTGTCCTTTTCTGAATTTAGGTTCTCAAGTTTTTCTTTAGTTGCTATAAGTTCTTCCACTATCATATTTTTTTCGAACAGAGTTTCTTCAACCGAAGCTTTAGACGTCTGCAATTCTTCATTGAGTCTCAGAAGCTCAAGCTGTGCTGCTTTTCGTTCTGAAATGTCAAAAACAAGTCCGGTAATTTTTACAGGCATTCCATTTTGCCATTCCATTGCTCCTCCCTCTACAATAGACCCGATATCATAAAACCACCTGTATTTATTATCCTTAGTTAATATCCGGTATTCAGTTTCATATCTGTTTAATGTTCCTCTAAGGTGTCCGCGCATTGCCTCCATTATGCGTTCATAATCATCAGGATGAACCAAATCTGTGAAATCCTTATAATGCTTAAACTTTTCAGGAGGAAAGCCAAGTATTTCGGCTTTTCGTTTTCCGAAAGCAACATTGCCGGAAGGCAGTTCCATTTCCCACCATGCCATGTCAGCCACATTCATAGCAAGCTCAAGTCTTGAAATATTTTTCTGCAAGGCATCTCCGGTCTGCTTGCGCTCGGTGATGTCATAACTGACCACAGCAATTGACGTAACCTGCCCGTCAGCGTTAGTTACCGGAGAACAATTTACCTGAATCCAGCGCATCTCCGAGCCGGCTTCAAAGGAACTTTCGCAAGAAACCGATTTGCCTTCTTTCACTTCATCGATATACTTTAAAGCGAATTGAAAATTCTTTTCTCCAATAATGTCCTTTATATGACGGCCAATAATTTTTTCTTCCGGAATTCCAAATGCATTTGCAAAAGCGTCATTAACCAATTCATATTGCAAAGTATCTGCGTTGACATAAGCAATATATCCCTCGATGTTGGAAGCAAGAATCAGAAGCTTGTTATTGAAAGTTATCTCGGAATGTTTATTCTCGGTCAGGTCCTGAACGGTGCCATGTAAACCTGCAACATTGCCATTGGCATCATAATCTGCTTCACCGCGGACGAAAACATGTCTTTCACTTTTATCAGGCCGCACTATATCTAAATCCAACCCATAAGGTTCTTTAAACTGTAGAGCTTTTGCTACCGCTACGCTCAGCCGGGACCAGCTTTCAGGCATATAGATGGACGACATTCTGGCATAGCTGGGGGCGGGAAGATTTGGGTCGAGTCCGGTAATATTGTAAAGTTCTTTCGACCAGTTTACGGTGTCTGTCGCTATTGTCCACTGCCAGCTACCGATGTGGGCTATATGCTGAGCTTCCTGCAAAGTTCTTTCGCTCTCGCGTAGCGCAACTTCTGTGCGTTTATGCTCAGTAAGTTCATTTTCTACTTTTTTATGAGCATCAAAAAGCTTGAATGCCATCTTTATCGATGCACCGAGAACCGTATCCCCCGAGTTCTTTACCACGTAACCGTAGGACGTTATCTTTTCTGTTTTTTCTACTATTTCAGGTTCTGTATGGCTGGATAAAAATACTATAGGAATCGCATGTTCTTTCAGTAGCTCTATGGCTGTTTCCGTGCCATCTAAACCGGCTCCCAAATCGATATCCATAATGATTAGATCAATAGAATTATTAACCTTACAAATCTCAATAGCTTTTTCGCCGGTATTCACGGTTACAACGTTATACCCGAATTTTTCAAGAGTTCTTTTTCCTGATATTGCTAAAATAATTTCGTCTTCTACGAGAAGGATCGTTTTCTGCTTCTTTTCGCTCATGGTTTACTTCCTCTGCATCTAATTTTTTTTACTTAACTGGTACATCATGTCATTATTTATAAGATACTTTAAAAATGCAATAACAACGTAAGAAAAATTGTTTATTATATCAAATGCAAATGTGGGATTTAGGCAATTCAATCGCGATGAATAATTGAAAAGCTGTGGGAAACTGTGTATATTGCTACGGGCATAATGAGAATTTTCGCTATTATAAAAACGTATCTTACAACAATTGCCACAGCATAATGAGTTTTGACCTGATTGAATTATTTAACCGCTCGAAAACTTTAGGTGAGTTAGTTGAAAGACTTTCTTCCCGGACTTCCAACCTGATATTTACTTCGCCACTATCCGGTTCCGCGAAGGCACTTTTGATAAATAAAATAGCTGAAAGCCAGCGTGAGATTGTTTTACTTATGCCGGATATCCAAAGTATAAATGAAATAAAAGTGGAACTGAGCATCCTCGGACTTGATAAGCTGGCAGTTGCCGTTGATGAGTTTAAGCTTGATATACTCCAGGAAAAACTTACCGGACTAAGTTCCGGCGACGGATTTATTCTGATTTCTACTTATGACATTCTGAAAGTGAAAATGCCCGCCCGTCAGTACATCGAGAAGAATACGACCACGCTCACAGCGGGCGGAGATATAACTTACGAGGAATTAATTGAATATTTTGAAACGCTTAATTATTCCAGGGTTAAATTCGTTGAGGGAGTGGGGGATTACTCTATCCGTGGCTCGATTATAGATTTTTGGTCTTACAGCGAGAACAACCCGTGCCGCGTGGAGTTTGATGGCGACTTCCTCGAATCTCTCAGGTATTTTGACTCCGAAAGCCAGCGCTCTTCTAATGTAATTGACACAGTAACTATTGCCTCGAACATGGGCACGGCTGAAACTGAACTGGTTTCGGATATTTTTGACTATCTCGGCAGTCCGCTTATCATTGCTTCACGCTACGAGCTTTATAATACATTTGAGAAAGCTACCAGCCATTCTGCTACGGACAATACAGTCCAAATGATCGAGGATGCGGAACTTGCAACAGAACTCCAGGCGGGCCTCCCGTCAGATGAACTTTACGGTCAGTCAACGGAGGGAAGGGAGCCGGAGTATGATAATCAGTCCACGCTTGAGGGGATATTTAAGAAAAATGCGCGCTGGATAATCGAAGACCCTTTCAGCGTGGAAGATAATACGCTTAAACTTCAGATAAATGAAGCTCCTCCGGTAAATTCAAATTATGAACTGCTGTTTAATACTCTGCAGGATTATTCGGCGCGCGGTTATAAGATTATCATTACATCGGAGAATGAATTTCAGTCGAAAAGACTTAAAGATTTACTTACTGAATATAAGGAAGAGTTAGCCGGACTGATTGACGACGGGAAGGTTAAGATTTATACGCTTGCTATACACAGAGGTTTCATCTTAAAGCAGGATAAACTCCTTGTGCTTACCGATTATCAGATTTTCAATAAACCATACCGCACGAAGTTCTCTGCTAAACAGCGTGTGCGTAAGAGCAGAGCAAAGGAATTCGCCAGTCTGAAACGTGGCGATTTTGTGGTTCACGAGAACTATGGCATCGGCAGATTCGAGGGGCTTGAGGTAATTAAGATTGGGGAGGTAAGCCAGGAGAGCATAAAGATCCTTTATGACGAGGGGGGCAAGGTTTACGTCAATCTGAACTATTTTAACCTGGTTAAGAAATTTTCTTCGAAGGATAACTCCGAACCAAAGCTTTCCAAACTTGGCGGGGATGCGTGGGAATCGGCTAAGAGGAAAGTAAAGAAAAAGATTAAGGATGCAGCGCGTGGATTAATCGAACTTTATGCAAAGCGGAAGGCTTCCAGGGGATTTGCCTTCAGTCCTGATACTATCTGGCAAAAGGAGCTTGAAGCATCCTTCCTTTATGAGGATACACCCGACCAGTCCAAAGTAACCGAAGATGTTAAAACCGATATGCAGTCTGAAAGCCCGATGGACCGCCTTGTCTGCGGCGATGTGGGATTTGGCAAGACTGAGATTGCCGTGCGTGCGGCTTTTAAAGCTGCTTCCGAAGGAAAGCAGGCCACCATCCTGGTGCCTACTACTATTCTTGCAGAACAGCACATGAATACCTTCCGCGACAGGCTTTCGCAGTTTCCTATTAGAATTGAGGGGCTTTCCCGCTTTCAGACAAAAAAGAAACAGAATGAAATTGTCAGGGATCTGGCCGAAGGCAAAGTTGACATCCTGATAGGTACGCACAGGCTTTTATCAAAAGATATCGTCTTCCGCGACCTTGGTCTGCTGATAATAGACGAAGAACACCGCTTCGGTGTAGTGGCAAAGGAAAAATTGCGCAGTATAAAGCTGAATGTGGATACACTGACACTTACGGCAACGCCAATTCCCAGAACGCTTAATTTCTCGTTGCTTGGTGCGCGTGATTTGTCAATCATGGGAACGCCGCCGCCTAACCGGCAACCAATTTATACGCACGTCCGGACTTTTGATATCCTGAAGATACGTGAATGGATAATGACCGAGCTAAAGCGCCACGGGCAGGTTTATTTCATACATGACAGAATCCAGTCGATTTATAAAATAGCTGACTATCTGCATAAGTATATGCCGGACCTGAGAATTGGAATTGCTCACGGACAGATTAAACCGCTTGTTCTTGAAAATGTAATTTACGACTTCCTTAATAAAAAATATGACGTATTGCTTGCTACAAAGATTATCGAGTCGGGGATTGACATTCCAAATGTGAACACGATAATTGTCAACCGTGCCGACCGTTTCGGACTCGCAGAACTTCATCAGCTAAGAGGCAGAGTTGGCAGGAGCGACC
Organism: Ignavibacteria bacterium; assembly: GCA_037140715.1. Taxonomy (GTDB): domain Bacteria; phylum Bacteroidota; class Ignavibacteria; order Ignavibacteriales; family SURF-24; genus JAUZPB01. The sequence goes on along the minus strand of JBAXDX010000013.1, from coordinate 23,490 downwards.
GCCAGGCTTACGCATATTTTCTTGTGCCATCGTTAAAATCGATAAATAAAAACGCTATCCGCAGGCTTCAGGCTATTGAAGAGTTTACAGACGTTGGCGCAGGCTTCAGTCTCTCTATGCGCGATCTTGAGATCCGTGGCGCGGGCAATCTGCTCGGCACAGAGCAGACAGGCTTTATTGATACTGTCGGCTTCGATATGTATGTAAAACTACTTGACGAAGCCGTAGAGGAACTGCGCCATCAGGAATTTAAGGACGTGTTTAAAGAACTCCCGTCTCATCGTATGCGCACCGACCCGACTGTTGATACTTATTTTGAAGTCGGCATTCCAAAAGCGTATATGCCCGATCCGGCTGACCGTCTGAGTTTCTATACCGTCCTGTTCTCGATGAAGGCGCTTATTGAAGCCGAAGAAATTAAGGAAGAACTGGAAGACCGCTTCGGCAAACTGCCCGTACTGGTCAAACGCCTTATTATGATGGCTGCGCTGAAGTATTATGCTTCTTACGCACTTTTTGAAAGGATTATTATCCAGCATAAGACGATTACCATTATACTTCCTAAAGAAGAGAAGGAAGAATATTATAAAACCAGGTTCAATGACCTTACGCGCTATATAATGGAGAACTATTCAAATGAGATTAAGTTCGCCAGCCAGAAGGATGTCTTAAAACTTGTAATGCCGAACAAATATGACACTCCGGAGAATTGTTTTGAATTCCTGACCAGATTTTGCCACGATGTAGAGAAAGTTGTAAATCCGGGAGATGTAGTTTATTCTGCTGTGGAGCTGTTTAAATAAAATTATGTGCGGGGAGTGAACATAGATGTGTAATTGCATTGCTGTACAGGATGAAATATTATATTATACATTCATGCATCTATGTGTTACGATATGAGCGGAAATGAGCGGGCAATGTATTAGCATTTTGCTTTAAAAATGATTTTTGAAGTGAACTGTATCCGTAGTTGTGTTCAAAAATGATTTTTGAAGTGAACTGCATCCGTAGTTGTGTTCAAAAATGATTTTTGAAGCGAACTGCATTCGCAGTTGTGTTCAAAAATGATTTTTAAGGCGAACTGCATTCGCAGTCTGGTTCCGGAATGATTATCAGCCGGAGTATCATATTCATCCGAAGCGGGGAAATAAAAAATATCTTAACCTTTTATTGCGTTCTTTCAGGGCTTTGTTATACAGATATTTATTTTTCACAGGGTGTTCTTTGTGCTGTTATATTTCACCCTTTCAGGGCGAATGTAGCCATAAAAGGGTGAAATATGTTAGTGGCGGGCATCGCCCCCATTGAACGAAGCAAAATAAAAATCCATAAGCCCTGTGTGAGGGTACAGTATATCATAACCTGACAGTATTATATTTTATGCAGGGAACAAAAATTTATATTAATGAACAAACAGGATAAACCAGAAATGAATAATAGTAATAATTATGACCTCAGGGATATTGCGGCTGTTGAAACAAAAGAATGGCTCGAATCACTTGATTATGTGCTCTATCATAGCGGACCTGAAAGGGTTCAGGAATTATTAAGGGATTTGTATCTTTACGCGAGGAAACAGGGCGTGCAGATTCCATTTACGGCTAATACGCCTTATATTAATACAATTCCGGCAGATAAACAGCCGCCTTTCCCCGGCAACCGCGAGATCGAACGCAGGATTAAAAGTCTTATACGCTGGAATGCTATGGCAATGGTAGTGCGTGCGAACAGGGAATCAGCCGGCATTGGCGGGCATATATCCACTTACGCTTCAGCCGCTACGCTTTATGAAATTGGATTTAACCATTTCTTTAAAGGCAAAGATGCTGATAATAATGGAGACCAGATATTTTTTCAGGGACACGCATCTCCGGGTATTTATGCCAGAGCATATCTTGAAGGAAGAATTACAAAAGAGCAGCTTGGAAATTTCAGACGGGAACTAAAACCCGGCGGAGGGCTTCCTTCTTATCCGCATCCTTGGTTGCTACCTGAGTTTTGGGAATTTCCGACCGTATCAATGGGACTTGGACCTATTATGGCGATTTATCAGGCAAGATTTAACCGTTATATAGAGGATAGGGGCATTAAACAGACTAATAGTTCAAAAGTCTGGGCTTTTCTTGGTGACGGAGAGACAGATGAACCGGAAGCTCTTGGAGCTATATCGCTGGCAGTACGTGAAAAGCTTGATAATCTTATTTTCGTTATTAATTGCAATCTTCAGCGTCTTGACGGTCCGGTCAGAGGTAACGGGAATATTATGCAGGAACTTGAAGCTAACTTTCGCGGTGCGGGATGGAATGTGATAAAGGTTGTCTGGGGTGATGACTGGGATACGTTTATCGAAAAGGATAAGACCGGTCTGCTTCTTAAAAGAATGAATGAGATGCTTGACGGCGAATCTCAGAAGTATATTGTTGAAGACGGGGCTTACGTCAGGGAGCATTTCTGGGGAAAATATCCTGAGCTTAAGGAAATGGTTAAGAATCTCTCTGATGAACAGGTTTCAAAGATGAGGCGCGGCGGGCATGACCCTGAAAAAGTTTTTGCGGCATTCAGGGCGGCGGTTGAAACTAAAGGGCAGCCTGCGGTTATACTCGCCCGCACGGTTAAGGGTTACGGACTTGGCGAAGCCGGCGAAGGCAAGAATATTACGCATCAGCAAAAGAAATTAAATGAAGACGAGCTTAGGCTTTTCCGCACAAGGTTTGGTATCCCTATCTCGGATGCTGAAGTTGCGGAGGCACCCTTTTATAAGCCGCCTGAAGATAGTCAGGAAATAAAATATATCAAGGAAAGGCGCAGGGCGCTGGGCGGATTCGTGCCGAAGAGAAAAACAACCGCTTCCGCTTTAATGACTCCGCCGGAAGAGTTCTTTGAGGAGTTTTATGAAGGCTCCGAAGACAGGGAAGTTTCAACAACGATGGCATTTGTGAGAATATTAACAAAATTGCTAAAGGATAAAGAATTAGGCAGGCTGATTGTGCCTATTGTTCCCGATGAAGCGCGCACGTTCGGTATGGAGGCGCTGTTCAGACAGGTAGGCATCTACTCGCACGCAGGTCAGCTTTATGAACCGGTTGACAGAGCCAGTCTGCTGTATTATAAAGAAACTGTTGATGGACAGATACTTGAAGAAGGTATTACGGAGGCCGGGGCGATGTCATCGTTCATTACAGCGGGAACTGCTTATGCTACGCACGGTATAAACATGATTCCGTTCTTCATTTATTATTCAATGTTCGGATTTCAGAGAATAGGAGATCTTGCCTGGCTTGCCGGCGATATGAGATGTAAAGGTTTTATGCTTGGCGGAACTGCCGGACGTACTACGCTTGCGGGCGAAGGTTTGCAGCATCAGGACGGGCACAGCCATCTGTTAGCTTATCCTGTGCCGAATCTCCTGGCTTATGACCCGGCTTTCGCTTACGAGATAGCTGTAATTATTCGCGATGGTATCCGCAGAATGTATGAGGAAGGTGAGAATATTTATTACTACCTGACGGTTATGAATGAGAACTACGCGATGCCCCCGATGCCCGAAGGCGTTAAGGATGGAATCGTTAAGGGAATGTACCGCTTTAAGTCCTCGGAGCTTAAGGATACGAAAGCAAAAGCACACCTCTTCGGAAGCGGTGCTATTATGAATGAAGTCTTAAAGGCACGTGTTATACTGGAAGAGAAGTATAATGTATCAACGGACGTATGGAGTGTTACAAGCTACAAGCAACTGCATCTCGATGCGCAGGAGATTACGCGATGGAACACTCTGCATCCTCAGGATGAAAAGAAAATACCGTATATTACTCAGATGCTGAAGGATGAAGAGGGAGTGTTTGTGTCGGCTTCTGATTATGTTCAGATTATCGCTGATTCTATTTCGAAGTTCATGCCTGAGCCTTTAACGACTCTGGGCACGTTTGGATTTGGAAGAAGTGAAAGCAGGGAAAGCCTGAGAGACTTTTTTGAAGTGGACGCGAAGCATATCGTATTTACTACTTTAAGTGCGCTTGCCACTGATAATAAAATTGAAGCTTCTGTTCTTCCTGTGGCGTTGAAGGAACTGGGAATTAATCCGGACAAGCCGAATCCGGGTAAAGTATAAGCTAAACAGCCACCCCTGGTAAACGCAAGGGGGCATTTTTTTCATAATTATACTCTTAATCATAATCTTACTCGCTTCATAGAAAATGATTAAGAGTATGATTAAGACTAACAATAACAAACAGCGGATTTTAAGATGAATAATGAATTTAAACTTCCCGAACTAGGGGAAAATATAAAAACTGCCGATGTGCTTACGGTTTTAATAAAGCCGGGCGATGCGGTAAAGATTGACCAGACGGTTTTTGAAATTGAAACTGATAAGGCTACTATTGAAGTGCCTTCGACAATTGAGGGCGTAGTTACAGAAGTTTATGTTAAAGCTGGCGATAAGGTAGCGATTGGTCAGACGCTCTTTATTACCGGTGATGATAAGAGTGTGGTGGCTGAGGGTCAGTCTGTGCAGATCGAAGTAACAACTGCAATACCGGAAGTAAAGAAAGTTGCGGCTGAAGAGAAGCCCGCTCCTGAACCTGCGAAAGTAAAGACTTACATTGAGTCAAAGCCGGAGAGTGATCCGGGCAGACTCGCGCCTGCGGCTCCGACTGTCCGTCGCTTTGCCCGCGAGATTGGTATTAACATTAATGATGTGCAGGGAAGCGGCCCCGGTGGAAGAATTTCGATAATCGATGTTAAGGCTCATTCACAGGAGTTGAGCCAGAGACAGGCGCAAATAGCGGAAGTTCCCAAGACTTTCGGCGGAGCGCCGGCTGAACAGCTTCCTGATTTTACAAAGTGGGGTGCGGTTGAAAAGAAGGATATGAGCAATATTCGCCGTAAGACGGCTGAACATCTAAGCTACGCCTGGGCAACTGTGCCGCATGTAACTCAGTTTGATAAGGCGGATATTACAGAACTTGAAAGGCTCCGCAAAGCTTATGGCAACAGAGCGGAAGCGGAAGGGGGCAGACTTACGGTTACGGCGATAATGCTAAAGGTAGTTGCTTCAGCTCTTAAGGCTTATCCTCAGTTTAATACGAGTGTTGATATACAGAACAGCACGGTGATATATAAGAAGTTTTATAATATCGGAGTGGCGGTCGATACAGACCGCGGACTGCTTGTGCCGGTTATAAAGAATGTCGATAAAAAGAATATCATCGAACTATCGGTTGAATTAAGCCGGACAGCCGAGAGAGCGAAGAATAAGAAACTCTCGCTTGAGGAGATGCAGGGCGGAACATTCACGATAACAAACCTTGGCGGAATCGGCGGAACTTATTTCTCGCCTATTGTTAATTCGCCCGAAGTTGCGATACTCGGATTATCGAGGAGCGCGTATGAGCCTGTTTACATCGATGGCGAATTTAAGCCGAGATTGATGCTGCCATTATCATTATCTTATGACCACAGGATTATCGATGGCGCGGACGGCGCACGTTTCTTAAAATGGATTGTTGATGCGATACAGCAGCCGTTTCTGATGGCGCTGGAAGGGTAAGGGCAGGGGCATTTATGGATTTTTATTTTGTTTTGTCCGATGGGCGATGCCCGAATGCTACTGACTTTTGATAAAAATGTAAAATTTAGCGAAATTTTCAGGTTATCTGTATTCTGAAATTAGTAGCCGCCTGCAAAGCAAATAAGAGAAAACCGCAAATAAAGACTATAACTACAATTGCGATTAAATCTATAATTGCCAAAATTGAATAAATTCCAAATATCTATCAAAAGTCAGTAGCATTCGGGCATCGCCCTGTGAAAGATTTAATCGTAATCATACTCATTTACAAAGAATAGCATTTTGCATAAACCTGACAATTATTGGAGTTTAACCTATGAATAATAAAACACAATTAGCAGTTATAGGCGGCGGTCCGGGTGGATACGCTGCTGCGTTTCTGGCAGCCGATCTTGGTATGCAGGTTACATTAATTGATCCTGAAAAAAATCCCGGCGGTGTTTGCCTCTATCGTGGGTGCATTCCCTCAAAGGCGCTTCTTCATATAGCAAAGCTTATTAATGAAGCCGGAGAAGCATCCAGGTGGGGAATTGAATTTGAAAAGCCTAAGATTAATCTTGATAAGCTTAGAACATTTAAGGAAAATGTTGTAGGTAAACTTACCGGCGGACTTGGTGTTCTCTCAAAGCAGAGGAAGATAACTTATATACAGGGAAGGGCTACGTTGCTTAATGCAACGAGTATGCGCATAGAGAAGATGGAGGGCGGAACAGAAGAATTAACTTTCGACCATGCGATTATTTCTACCGGCTCATTGCCGGCGCAGATACCATCGCTTATGCTTAATTCTCCGAGGGTAATCGATTCGACAGGTGCGCTTGCTCTTACAGATATTCCAAAGAATATGCTTGTTGTAGGTGGCGGGTATATCGGACTTGAGCTTGGTTCTGTTTATGTGGCTCTTGGTACTGAAGTGTCGATAGTTGAAATGACTTCGGGATTAGTCCCCGGTGCTGACCGCGACCTTGTAAACATTCTTGCCAAGTCTCTTGCGCCAAAGATGAAGTCAATAATGACGGGTACAAAGGTAGTAAAGATGGAAGAATTCGCCGATGGCATTAAGGTAACATTCGAGGGTGAAGATATCCGGGAGAAAGAGCAGGTATTTGAAAAAGTTCTTGTTTCAATCGGGCGCGTGCCGAATGCAAAGGGATTTGGCATTGAGAATACAAAGGCTGAGGTTGACCAGCGGGGATTTATAAAAGTGAACTCACAGATGCAGACAGCCGAACCAACTATTTACGCGATTGGCGATGTAGTTGGCAACCCTATGCTTGCGCATAAAGCTTCGGCTGAAGGTAAAGTTGCTGTTGAAAATATAGCAGGGCATAATGTTGAATTCAAACCTGCTGCTATTCCCGCTGTTATGTTTACCGACCCGGAAGTAGCGTGGTGCGGACTTACCGAGAATGAAGCAAGGGAAAAGAATATAGAAATAAAAGTAGCCCGTTTTCCGTGGGCAGCCTCAGGCCGTGCCGTAACTCTTGACAGAAGTGATGGCGTAACAAAGCTTATTATGGACCCTAAGACTGAAAGAATACTTGGAATGGCTGTCGCAGGCCCTGGTGCCGGTGAGCTTATAGCCGAAGGCGTGCTGGCTGTTGAAATGGCCGCTGTTGCAAAGGATATTGCTCTCAGTATTCATCCTCATCCGACTCTTTCGGAGACGGTGATGGAATCCGCTGAAATATTCTTTGGGCAGAGCACTCATCTATACAGACCGAAGAGAGATAAATAGGGAGTACGACATATTCCCTTCTTAACTCATAATCTTAATTATTTTTCCTGAGGTGATTAAGATTATGGAAATTACAGACTATACTAATATATTATAAGGAATAAAAATAAAATGCCCCAGTTCACAGGAGGAAATGTTACGGTTACTCAGGTTATACAGTTAATGCTTGCTCCGGCTGTTATGATTAACGCCTGCGGATTACTAATTCTTGGTATTAACAATAAATACTCGCTTGTGGTTAACCGCATACGTCTGCTCAACGAGGAGAAGCGCGGACTTATTCATGCAGTCGGACACAGAACCCTGACTTATGAAGAAAATGTCAGACTTGAAAGTCTTGCCACACAAATCAGAGGATTAGTTTTTCGTGTAAAGCTTGTGCGCAACAGCGTGCTTTGCTATACCGCTGCCGTTGCGTTATTTGTGTCCACATCGCTTTTAATAGCAATGGATTTTTATCTAAACAGCTTCGGTATTAAGAACGTAATTATCGGAGCTTTTCTGCTTGGTATGTGTATTGTCGTAACGGGTGTCGGGTTTGCTTTTTTTGAGACAAAGAAGGGTTACGATATAGTTCAGTTTGAAGTTAAGGCAGATGAATAATAACGGAGATTATATATCCGAAGATGATTCTCTGAAGCCTGAAAATATGATAAGACTATATGCTAACGGAGCTTTCCCGATGGCTGATGAATCAGGAAAGCTGGACTGGTACATGCCCGAAATCCGCACGGTTATTCCGCTTGATGAATTTAACTGTCCGCGCAGCCTCAGGAAATTTATGAATACATCAGGCTTTGAGTATCGCATTGATTCTGATTATTTTTCTGTAATTAACAGTTGTGCCGGCAGAAATCCCACCTGGATTTCTGACCAGCTGATAGAAGCTTATAGCGGACTCTACAGGAACGGATATCTTCATTCTGTGGAGACATGGCTGGAAGGAGAGCTTGTTGGCGGACTTTACGGCATAGCGGTACGCGGAGCTTTCTTTGGCGAATCTATGTTTTCCAAAGTGCCGCAGGCTTCCAAAGCAAGTTTTGTGAAACTGGCAGAGCATCTTAAGAATCAGGGATTTGCGCTGATAGATGTCCAATACCAGACGGGGCATCTGGAAATGTTCGGTGCCAGGGAAATCACTCTGTCGGAGTATGACAGGTTACTTCGGGAGGCTTACTTACGTGATTGTGGATTTTCAAAGGACTTATGATTATGACCGAAAGAACCAGACATATATTAAAGGCTTTTATACCAGTCTGCAGCTTTATTGTTGTTTCAATGATAACAGGTTGCTCGGTTTCGATTGAGTCGGAAAGCCCGCACTACCAGTATGAGAAATCACTTGAGCAGGCCGGACTTATAGATGCCGCGCTTGGGCGTGAATGGCTTTTGGCATCTGAAAAAACTCTGCGGGATACTTTATATGTTAAACTTCCCTTTAAAGAGTCCGGTTATTTTTTTGCTGACCGCGCCAATGCTTTAAGCTACATCTTTGAGTGTAAAAAAGGAGAACACCTTGTAATTAAAGCCGAATGCGATTCGGTGCGCAAGGTTAATATCTTTCTCGATCTCTTCAGCCTCGAGACTGAAGAGAAGAGAAGGACTCTGAAGCGAGCCGGCTTTGCAGAGCAAAACAATCTTACGCTTGAATTTGAAGTTAAAAGGGACCAAAAATTTCTTTTGCGCCTTCAGTCAGAACTTATGCGCTCCGGCAGATATACCATCTCAATTACTATCCGGCCCAGGCTTATTTTTCCGGTAAAGGGTATAACAGGGAAATCTATTGGCGGTGTGTTCGGAGACAACAGGGACGGTGGCAGGCGGAAGCACGAGGGCGTTGATATAATGGCTCCAAGAGGTACGGAGGCATTGGCTATTTCGGAAGGTGTTGTTTCCAGACGTACTAATAACGGACTGGGCGGCAAGGTAATCTGGATAGAAGGAAAAGATAATAAAAGCTTTTACTATGCTCATCTTGATGAGCAGCTTGTAAAGCCCGGTGATTATGTTAAGGTTGGTGAGACAATAGGACTTGTAGGCTCGACCGGCAACGCGAGTGCTTCAGCTCCGCATCTGCATTTCGGTATTTACATGACTGGTCTTGCGCCAGTCAATCCCATGCCCTTTATTGACAATAGTAAAATGTATCCGCCCGATATTTCCGCTCAGCTAAATACAATAGGAGAGTGGGGTAGAATAAAGCTTAAAAAGGCAGTCATAAAAGATTCGCCCAATGCGAAAGGAAAAATAATAACTCACGTGGAAGTCAATACTCCGATGGAACTCTATGCTGCCGAGGGCGACTACTACAGGGTAAAGCTACCTGATAACAGAGAGGGTTTTATTGATTCAAAGTTTGTTGAGAGTGCAGTCAATCCCGAAACTGTGGCTATGCTTTCCAATACAAAACCAATATTTGATTCCCCCGGACTAAACGGAGTTGTTATTGAATATGCTAACCCGGGGCAAAGTATAAAAACCTACGGTGAGTTTAACGGCTATTATTTTGTTAAAGTAGATAACTATCCCGGCTGGCTGAGCAAGTAAAGATTCAGCTTGCAGGAAATTACCGGATTCGAACTGAATTATAATAATAACCTGATTCACCTTACTTCGTTGAATAGAAATTTGGAATAATAATCTTAATCATCAGGCTGATTGTCAAATATCAATATTGCAATATAGGCTGGAGTTAGATTATATTAGGACATGAAAGAATTTAATCAGGATTACTGAGGGTTTTTCGCATCGAAAGTATTTTCCGGAACGGCATGAGAATATTTATAAATCTGCTGTTCTTTTTTATCTGTTCCTGAAAATCTTCAGGACATAATTGTAAAAAATAACAATTATTGAATTCAGATACACTATCAATATTTACAACAATTTAAGAGGATGAATATGGGACAATTATTTGATTTGCGCCAAAAGATCGAGAGAATTATAAAACAAAAAGGGCTGGATGATATCGACATCAAAGGAAAAATCGGGATGAAATCGGGAGTGGTAATATGCTTTTTGAAACCTGAGACACCGGATGATCCGAACAGGATGGCCCGCGTTAAAAAAGCTGCAAGTGAAATTCTTAATACAATAGTTTAGGAGAAAATTATGAATATTAAAGTAAAAGTTATTCTTAGCGTGATTTCTGTTCTGTTAGTCAGCACAATCGTGCTTATTATCATTGCGAATCAAAATTATACGAACAGTCTGACATTTCTTGGAGAGGAAACCCTGCATGGAGCACAGCAGGCGTTCATGCAACTGGAACAGAGTGATGTGAAAATGCTTTCTGCCGTAAGTGTTGCACTTACTACTAATGATGAACTACTGAAAGCATACGCCGAGAGAAAGCGTGACAGATTTTATGAGCTGGCAGGTCCCATCTACGATACATTAAAGAATCGTTACGGTATTACGCATTGGAATTTAATTGATACTCCCCCTTCCAGTGTAATTTTTGCACGACTTTCCAAGCCGGAATTGTTTAACGATACTGTCAGGCGAATCACGTATATAAATTCTGTACGTACCGGCAATGTCACTTTCGGAAAGGAAGTTGGGAAAACAGGGTTTGTTCTTCGCACTATTACTCCTGTTGTGTACAAAAATGCTATCATCGGCTATCAGGAAATAGGTGAGGACATAGACAAATTTTTCAGGCTCATTAAGAAACAAACTAATAGCGATGTGGCGCTGATTGTAGATAAGAAATTTATGAATCATAAAGAATGGGAATCAACGCGTTCTTCCAAAAAACTGGCGGATAACTGGAGCGACTTTAAGGACAATCTTATTGTTTCAAGCACCTTCGATAATGTTTCCATCCTTCCTATGGATATTCGGGTTGCCGAGGTCCCGGTACAGGGTAAAATACTTGGCGTATTTGATCAGAATAATAGTGTTTATCAGCGAAGCATTTTTCCTGTTAAAGATGCATCCTTAAAAACAGTCGGGTGTATTATGATAGTGCAGGATATTACCAAAACTGCTGGTGAAATGAGAAGCTCCCGTATTCAATTGATTGTTCTTATTATTGTTTTGTCAATTGTACTATGTACTATTATTATTTTATTGTTGCAAAGACTTGTCTTTTCCCGTCTTAATCACATGATTAATACAATCACACGTGTTGTCGGAGGTGATGTTAATTATAAGGTGAAGGAGGATGACGAGATCGGGCGTTTTGAGGCACAGATTGTGGAAATTCTGCGCAACCTGATCACATAAACAAAAGTGCATTATTAAAAAATATTTTTAACAGAGTGTACGACAAATTCTCTTCGTAATCATACTCGTTTCAGGGGAAATGAGTATGATTACGAAAATACTAGGCAAAAATGTCAGAACTATGGTTCATTTCATGCTGATTGTGTTATATAAATCACGGATTAACGGATTCCATGGATCAGGGTAAAGTTGTTTCTTATATTTAATCTTCTTTTTTTTAAGTTGTATTTCCTCCTTGTGAATTAAGTTATTTTTGTATAGAATTATTATGTAACAACCATGAGATATATATCTAATAACCTTGTGTTTGAAGATAAGTTGATTGAAGAAGCGGGGAAATGGCACGAAAAAAAGAAGTTGTTACCGCCGCGCTCCGCAAGTATGTTTGTTCTTGGAAGTAGCAGAAGATTAAAGACTTGTCTGGCGTCATCAAATACGATGCTAAATATGATCAGAAGAAGCAACGATGAGTACAATGATTATTTTGGGAAATAAGTATTATGACTAAGAATAAGGAAATAGAAGTTCAGGGTGCTAAAATTATGATTTACCAGGAGAATATGGAGGATTTTGTCTGCCTTACAGATATTGCCCGTTACCGCGATAGCGAACGTAGCGACTATATTCTACAAAACTGGATGCGAAACCGTAACACAATTGATTTTATTGGGCTTTGGGAGCAGTTCAATAATCCTCATTTTAATTCCATCGAATTCGATGGAATTAAAAATATGGCAGGTTCTAACAGTTTTTCTTTAACTCCCAAAAGATGGATAGAAGTCACTAGTGCCATTGGTATTGTATCAAAAACTGGCAGGTATGGCGGGACATTTGCTCACAAAGATATTGCGTTTGAATTTGCATCATGGCTTAGCGCTGAATGCAGTTTTTATTGGGCAGGGGTTGTCTTCATCTGAACGCCTTTTACAGCTCAACAAGATTGCCATTCAGCAGTTGAAAATATTATTAAATAATTCATCGCTTAAAAAATTAAAATAACCCGGGATGACAGACTTTGAATATCAAGATGGCATTTTTTTAGGGCTGTCTGTGATTAAATTATCTTTATGATTTGGCGGTATTGGGAATGGCAGTTTTTAGAATAAAAAAGCCGGAAGCAAATCACAATACCGGCAACAGTAAGCGCAATGCTGTCGGGTTAAGGTAAGAACCTTTTATTTTTCCAGTTCGGGGCAAACGCAAAATAATGAACTAAATCAATCCGGGTACATCGCAACCCTGAAGAGTAAGAGAGGGAGTTTGTCGCACTCCCCTTGTTATTTTAACAGCATTAACTTCCTGGTAAGCGTCTGCCCGTCTGACAATAATGTGTAATAATACACTCCGCTTGAAATATCTGAATCCTTTGTTGAAAATCTGATATTATAACGTCCCGCATTCTGATATTCCTCAACCAGCGTCTGAATCTCTTTCCCGGTCAGGTCATATACCGTAAGTTTTACATTCCCTGATTTTGCCAGTGAATATGATATTACCGTTGACGGATTAAAAGGATTCGGATAATTCTGTTCCAGTGCGAAGGTTAACGGTATTTCATATTTCTGTTTCAGTTCCTGTAAATAACTGCTTTTGGCAATGATTAATTCGTAATTATTGTTTTCAAAAGCGGACTTTATTTCAATCTCATTTACGTTAGTCATATCATAAAAGTTATTCAGACGTTTGTCTATTATACATATTCCGGCATCGACTGATTTCTTACCTGTAATCCTTATTGTATATGGCTGGTTCGGGATAAGTTTCAGATTGAGATCGTACTTCTGCATTTCGGTAAACGGGCGGTAATCAGCAAACAAATACTTGTATGCAGTTTCAAGACTGTCGTTTCTTATTACGATTCTCTCTCTTTCGAAATCTGCTACAGGTTTGAACAAATCCATCGCGTCATAACCATTCAGAGTACTGGAACTGAACCCGATGAGTGCTTCTGATATTTCATTATTATCCCGTATTAATTTTAATCTTATCTCATTTATGTTCCCGCTTAATGAGAAACTATATGGATTTCCTGACTCCGTAGTGGTTATGTATGGAATCCTGAGACTTGTAGTCCCTGGCAGATTTTTGAAATAATATCCCTTACAATGTTCAAAGGTATCAACGCGAACAAAACTTCCGGTAAAATCCCAAAGGCTTTCAGTAACCCCGTTTATTGTTTTTACGCTGTTCCAGCTTACGTTTTTCTCAAATGGATTTGAAATTATATTCCAGTTGTCATGCACCGTTATTGAATAACATGCGTTGCTATCTAATTCTACAGAACTTACAGCCCCTGTAACATCTACGGATTGTCTGCTGATTACCCAGAATCCTCTGCCAGGTGTCAAATTAAATGTTGAGGAGCCGTCATAGGCAATAAAATAATTCTGCGCTTTGCCGTTATCATGATAGACCTGCCAGTCTTTAACCTGCTTACCCTTCATCAGCCGGGATATCGAATAATCTGTCTTTCCGGGAACCCCTGTCATCCTGAAGGATGAAGCGCTTGTTACATCCATGTTGCCGATTGAAAAAGAGCAGCTTATTGTATCCGGCTGTGAATATATAACGAAGTAATTCTTGCTGATGCTATTAAAATTCCCGTTGCTTACATCGCTTATTCTGACTTTGCATAGATTAGATGTATTATCAGGAATTGTCCAGTTGTAACTCCCTGCGCCTGCGGAAACGCTGCCTGCTATGGTTATCCAGTCTGTCCCGTTATTAATGCTGTATTCAATTTTAATATTATCGATATCACTGCTTACCCAGGTTATATTATGCAATGATTTTGTTTCCCATTTCTCGCCTCCGGCTGGTGAAATAATTGAAACAGCAGGGGGGATGGTTGTAAAGTAAAATACATCCGAATACGGGCTTGTCCCGCCCGCATTCTTAGCATTTACTCTCCAGTAATATTTTGTGTCATTGCTTAAACCAGTAATCAGCCTGGATGTTGTCGTAATTGTTGAATCATCAACTGCAAATGAACCAAAGTTCTTGTCTGTCGAGACCTGTAATCTGTAGCTGTCTGCTCTCACCGCCGTATTCCAGTTAAGCGATAGTGTTTTTGGCTGGTCGGTTGCACTATCGGCAGGTAAAACCAGTACAGGCATATCTGGTACTGCAACAATTGTAGTGAAGTTACATATTGTGGAGTATGCACTTGTCCCGCCCGCATTCTTAGCATTTACTCTCCAGTAATATTTTGTGTCATTGCTTAAACCAGTAATCAGCCTGGATGTTGTCGTAATTGTTGAATCATCAACTGCAAATGAACCAAAGTTCTTGTCTGTCGAGACCTGTAATCTGTAGCTGTCTGCTCTCACCGCCGTATTCCAGTTAAGCGATAGTGTTTTTGGCTGGTCGGTTGCACTATCGGCAGGTAAAACCAGTACAGGCATATCTGGTACTGCAACAATTGTAGTGAAGTTACATATTGTGGAGTATGCACTTGTCCCGCCCGCATTCTTAGCATTTACTCTCCAGTAATATTTTGTGTCATTGCTTAAACCAGTAATCAGCCTGGATGTTGTCGTAATCGTTGAATCATCAGCTACAAATGAACCAAAGTTCTTGTCTGTCGAGACCTGTAACCTGTAGCTGTCTGCTCCCGGCATCATATTCCAGTTAAGCGATAGCGTTGTTGGTTGGTTGGCTACATTATCGACAGGTGAAACCGGTACAGGCACGTCCGGTACTGCAACAATTGTAGTGAAGTTACATACTGTGGAGTATGCACTTGTTCCGCCTGCATTCTTAGCATTTACTCGCCAGTAATACTTTATATTATTGCTTAAATCAGTAAGCTGTATGGATGTTGTGGCAATCGTTGAATCATCAGATGCAAATGAACCAAAGTTCTGGTCTGTTGAGACCTGTAATCTGTAGCTCTCTGCTCTCATTGCCATGTTCCAGTTAAGCGATAGTGTTGTTGGCTGGTCAACTACATTATCGACAGGTGAAACCGGTACAGGCACATCCGGTATTGCAACAACTGTAGTGAAGTCCCATACCATGGAATATGCACTTGTTCCGCCTGCATTCTTTGCTTGTACTCTCCAATAGTATTTGGTATTATTGCTTAAGCCAGTAAGCTGTTCAGATGTTATAGTGAGTGTTGAATCATCAACTACCAGTAAACTGAAGTTCTGGTCTGTCGAAACCTGCAACCTGTAGATATCTGCTCCCGGCATCGTATTCCAGTTAAGTAATAGTGTTGTTGGCTGACTGACTGCATTATCAACAGGCGAACCCAGTACAGGCACATCCGGTATTGCAACAATTGTAGTGAAATTCCATACTGTGGAGTATGCACTTGTTCCGCCTGCGTTTTTTGCATTTACTCTCCAGTAGTATTTTGTATTATTACTTAAACCAGTAAGCTGTCCGGATGTTGTCGTAAGTGTTGAATCATCAGTTGCAAATGAACTGAAGTTCCGGTCTGTCGAAACCTGCAACCTGTAGCTCTCTGCTCTCATTGTCGTGTTCCAGTTAAGCGATAGTGATATTGACTGGCGGACTGCATTATCGACAGGCGAAGTCAGTACAGGTACATTCGGTACTGCAACAACTGTAGTGAAGTTCCATACTGTGGAATATGAACTTGTCCCTCCTGCGTTCTTTGCTTTTACTCTCCAGTAGTATTTTGTATTATTACTTAAACCAGTAAGCTGTCCGGATGTTGTCGTAAGTGTTGAATCATCAGCTGCGAATGAACTGAAGTTCCGGTCTGTCGAAACCTGTAACCTGTAGTTCTCTGCTCCTGTTACAGCATTCCAGTTTAGTGTCGGAGTTATTGTCTGATGAACAGTATTATTGGCTGGCGACACCAAAGCGGGAGGGGCATCTAATATAACAATCCGAACAAATGAGTCAAAGTTAATATCAACTGACTCCTGTGGCAGATTCCCTTTATCTGTCCAGCCCGTTGTAACAATTCCAATGTTAAAACAAACAATTTTATCGCGGTCAAATACTCTGTTGTTAGATAAAAACTTCCAATCTGTTGGAGCTAATATAAAGCCTGTTGAATCAGGGATGACTGTGCCGGTCTGATATCTTATTTTCAATGGAATTTTCAACTTTGCCCAGTCATGCGTGGCGTTAAGTATTGCCCGGGTTTCATATATATATTCTTCCATGTTATCTGATGCCGAAGGCTGATCTATCAGGTGAATTCTGAACGCCAGGTTACCCGGATGTGCAGGAGTCTTATTAACTTTTATCCAGATTGAAAGCGAGTCGCTTGAACCAAGGTCAAGATACTCACCTGGTTTTTCATTATGTGCTAACAAGACATAGGAACCATAGGGATGAACCGCATCAATAAATGCTTTTACATTCAGAGAGCCGTTACTACCCGGAATAAATGTGGACGCATCATCAGTAATAACAAAATTGCTCTTTCCTTCCATGTAAGTATTGTACATCTTATCTTTCACTGATGTATCGAAATTATCGAGCATAGCCTGCGCGCTTAATACTGTGGAACATATAACGAACAATAGAAGCAGTAAACGTAGTAAATACTTATTCATAACATTATTTTCCCTTTTTTATGAAAAATAGAAATCAGACAGACGGTTAATTACCATATATAATAATTCTAAATATTTAATTTTCAGGCGGTCGCGATGGAAGAACTGTAATATCCTTGATATCTTCGGGTTTATTAAGCAGAATAGCTACAATACCAACAACAACAGCTCCTCCCGCATAATAATACCAGGCGATTCCGCTACTGACCTTTTCAACTTTCAGATTCAGATAGAGACTGCTGTTATCAGCTCCGCCCGGGAATTCCTCACCTGAGTTCCAGATAATATGCCTGTTTGTACCGGCAAATTTCCCTTCTCCGGCCGAGCCGGTTATTTTTTTAAGTTTAATGGTGTAGCTTTTATCTTTTGCATCAGTCAGTAAAAGTTCAATATTATAGCTGTCATCTTCTTTATCCATTAAATCAAAATTTATGAAATATTTTGTGCCATTCTTTTCCAGCTTCAGGGATTTTACCAGCGCATTCTCTGAAATTATTTTATTAACCACAATGCCGGCATAGTCATATTTCCTGCTGGCTACATTCGCGTTGCCCGGCAGTCTCTCGAGCCGTGCTTCTTTTATAGTTACCAGCCCTTCTTCTATTATTACATCTTTATAAACTGCCTGATACCCGTCCAGACTGCATTCCAGTTTATACGTTCCTGCGGGCAGGTCTTTTAACATTTTCATTCCCTGCCAGCTCTGTTTTACTTTGTTATTTTGTATCAGATTAATCTTAGCTTCCAGAGGCTGAACGCTGAACTGAAGCCCGCCTGTTTTTTGTACAAGTTTGTACCTTCTTTCAAGCGTTGTCCCGGGTTTAATCTCGAATGTCTCACTCGTGGAATTATATCCCTGTTTTTCAATTTCCAGTTTATATTTACCCTGAGAAAGAGGTATCTCTGTTTTCCCGCTGTAATCTTCTTTATTTATTAAAACCTTTGCATCTGCCGGCACAACACGAATGGACAAAGCTCCTTCATTTTTTATTAACCGGTATTCAAAGATATTTTTCCCTGTTTCGCTGACTTCAATACTGTCATCCAAATTGCGGTAGCCTGCTTTAGTCAGCTTCAGTTTATACTTACCCGGCATCAGGAATAATCCTTTATCAGTTTCTTCCTTGTCCGAGTCTTCCAGCAATATCCTGGCACCGGAAGGCACGGATTTTATCTGAACCTGAACCAAGTCTATTTCTTCCAGATTGTAATTAAAAAGAGTACTGGACGTGCTTACCTGAATCGTTGCATTAACTGTTTTATATCCTTCCTTTTCCAGTCTGAGCCGATGCTCACCTGCTGAAACCAGTATGGTTTTACTTATACCTTTATTTTCTCCGTCTATAAAAATTTTTACATCAGACTGACTGGTAAGGATATTCACAGGAATGAACTCCGGCTTCCTGTCTCCGGTTATTTCAATTTTCCAGACTGTTCCGCTTATAAGTTTGATACCGTATTCATTTAATATAATTTTAAGTGGTTTAAATCCCGTCTTATAAACCGTAACGACTCTTTCTCCGGGAGAAAGAAAGAGCAGGTCCTGCCCGGGCATTTTTTTTATTTTTACAATCTGATCGTATGATGTATAAGACAACCCTGTCATGTCCGAAATAATCATCAGTCCCGCGCAGACTTCACCGTTGACATCCCTGTTATTTCTGTCTATCAGCTCTTCGGGAAGTATTACGCATTTACCTGATATCCGTAGTTCGGATAATCCCTGAGAATATAATGGACTTATAAGAATTACCAGAAGAACAAAACTGAAAAATATTGATTTCATAAAACTGCCTGTTAAAGTTAAAGTTTAATAAATTAAAGAGACATCTTTGCCGATAACCGTATCAGTTTTTCTGTCCTTTCCTGCGTTGTCGGGTTAAGATACCCGCACAGGGACAGTATAACTGAAGCGCTTTTGACAAAGTATTAATCTACAGGAATAAACCACCCAAAAAATAAAACAAAAATGCAATAAAACAAAAATATCAGCTAAAAATTAAGGGGTATCCGACAAATATTTTCTCTTGTTTGTCCATCCCCGGTAACTTGCGTTGCGCTGACTGTAATTTTCATAATCATAATCATAATCATAATCATAATCTTGCCCCATAATCCCCAAAAAGCCCTGAGAAGTTATTCAGACTAATGTCAAGAGAGTCTCGCGCGCAATGCTGTCAGGTTAACACCATATTGCGCCCTTGCAGGGCTTATGGATTTTTATTCTGTTTTGTTCGATGGGCTGTTGCCCATCGCTGATATATTTCGCCCTTTCAGGGCTAATTCAGCCCTGAAAGGGCGAAATATAATAGCACAGGGCAATCGCCCTGTGAAAAATGGATACCCTTACACAACCTAAAGCCCCACAAGGGGCGTAATAAAAGCAATAAATGTTTTGAACCTTAACCTGACAGCATTGAGGATTTGCCCCACTCCCCCTGTTATTTTAACAGCATTAACTTCCTGGTAAGCGTCTGCCCGTCTGACAGTAGTGTGTAATAATACACTCCGCTTGAAATATCTGAATCCTTTATTGAAAATCTGACATTATAACGCCCCGCATTCTGGTATTCCTCAACCAGCGTCTGAATCTCTTTCCCGGCCAGGTCATATACCGTAAGTTTTACATTCCCTGATTTTGCCAGTGAATATGATATTACCGTTGACGGATTAAAAGGATTCGGATAATTCTGTTCCAGTTCGAAGGTTAACGGTATTTCATATTTCTGCTTCAGTTCCTGTAAATAACTGCTTTCGGCAATGATTAACTCATAATTATTATTTTCAAAAGCGGATTTTATCTTAATCTCATTTATGCCTGTCATGTCATAGAAGTTATTCAGACGTTTGTCTATTATACATATTCCGGCATCGAATGATTTACCGCCTGTAATCCTTATTGTATATGTCTGATTGGGAATAAGCTTTAAATTGATATCGTACTTCTGCATTCCGGTAAACGGGCGGTAATCAGCAAACAGATACTTGTATGCAGTCTCAAGACTGTCGTTTCTTATTACGATTCTCTCTCTTTCGAAATCTGCTACAGGTTTGAACAAATCCATCGCATCATAACCATTCAGAGTACCGGAACCAAACCCGATGAATACTTCTGATTTCTCATTATTATCCCGTATTAATTTCAGGCTTATCCTGTCTGCGTCCCCGCCTGACGAAAAATCAGATGACTTCCCTAATGCGGCAGTAACTATATACGGAATCCTGAGACTTGTAAGCCCGGTCAGATTGCGGAAATAATATCCCTTGTAAGGCTCAAGGTTTGTAACGGCAACAAAACTTCCGGTAAAATCCCAGAGGCTTTCAATAACCCCGTTTATTGTCTGTATGCTGTTCCAGCTTACTCTCTTTTCAAATGGATTTGAAATTATATTCCAGTCGTCATGCACCGGTACTGAATAACATGCGCTGTTATCTAATTCTACAGAACTTACAGCCCCTGTAACATCTATGGATTGTCTGCTGATTACCCAGAATCCTCTGCCAGGTGTCAAATTAAATGTTGAGGAGCCGTCATAGGCAATAAAATAATTCTGCGCTTTGCCGTTATCATGATAGACCTGCCAGTCTTTAACCTGCTTACCCTTCATCAGCCGGGATATCGAATAATCTGTCTTCCCGGGAACCCCTGTCATCCTGAAGGATGAAGCGCTTGTTACATCCATGCTGCCGACTGAAAAAGAGCAGTTTATTGTATCCGGCTGTGAATATATAGCAAAGGAATTATTGCTGATGCTGTTCGGATTTCCGCTGCCTGCATCGCTTATTCTGACTTTGCACAGATTAGATGTATTATCAGGAATTGTCCAGTTGTAATTCCCTGTGCCTGCGGAAACGCTGCCTGCTATGGTCATCCAGTCTGTCCCGTTATTAATGCTGTATTCAATTTTGATATTGTCGATATTACTGCCTGACCAGGTTATATTATGCAATGAATTTGATCCCCAGATTTCCCCTCCGTTTGGCGAAGTAATAGTAAGCTTTGGAGCGCCGGCTATAGTAAAATTACCGGGGTTTATCCCGTAAACATTGGCGTCAGTTGCTGATTCCACCTTTATCCTGCATGTGCCGGAAGGATTAGCCGGTACTGTTATGGTCTCAGTCCCGTCATTGGATGTATTTGCTGCTAATGTTACCGGATAAGCTACCCCTCCGTCTGTGGATAGTTTAATATTTACATTCCCGCTGACATTGCTACTCGTCCAACTGACTGTCTGCTGACTTCCTGACATCCAGTTTGCGCCGGTCAATGGTGCAGTTGTAGTAATTGAAGGAATAGGAATAGCACTTATTGTAAATGTATTGGTGCTTACGCTGTTCAGGGATACATTACCCGCATCGCTTACTTTTACCTTACACTGAACCGATGGTGAATTTGGTACTGTCCAGCCATAACTGCCTGCGCCTGCCGGTGTGCTTGTGATTATTGTTGCCCAGCCTGCTCCATTATCTGTGCTGTATTCTATCTTTACATTTGTTACGTTACTGCATGACCAGGTTATATTATGACTGCTTCCTGTCTGCCAGTTCTCTCCTCCAACAGGTGAAGTAATTGAGACAGTAGAAACGGAGACATCTGAGTCGCTGTTAAAATATCCGGCTACAAGTACGAGCGGGGCATTCCAGTTTATACATATCTCGTTTGAAGCATAACTGTCCCGGTCATCCACATAGCACTTTGCGGGCGGAGTTAAACCGGTAAAAGTTTTGGACAATACAGGGTCATCGCTTATGTTCTTGTCTGGTCCGCCTGCCATAAGTCCGGGTACAGGGTTGGTTATTCCGTCTGAAATCGAAGGACGGTGGTGAGTATTCATTGGAGATTTACTGCCCATACCTGTAACATAGCTCATATTACAAGCATTCACACCAAGAATATAATTCAGCTGGTCCAGTGCGGTTTCATAATAAGCTGCATTATTGGTTTTCTGGTAACCCATTAATAATAAAGTTGCTCTGTTCAGAAGCTCGGAATTGCTACCCCAGAAATATTCGGAAGAACTATTAAGAACTACGTGAAGTCCGTTCTGATTTTTCTTTGTTACAAGCGATGCACAGTATGTATTCAGACCCTGCGTCAGTGCCTGTATAATATTAGCATCAGCTGATACCTGACCGGTAAATAAATATGTAAGCTGCGCCATACTGGTAAGGTTCTGCCATCCCATTGAAACATTAAAAATTCCGTTGGTTCTATAATTTGAGGAAAAATAGCTGTTATATTTTGCATTGCCGGTAGCACTAAAAAGTTCAGCCGATGCCCAGAGTCTTTCATCCTTATCATTAGTGTCGCCGTATGCGCCTGTGTTGGTATCCGCCGGATTCTTAAACCCGCCGGCAGGAACAATACCGGGATGATTTTCAAGATAAGTCCATGCCAGTTCAGCCGCGGCAAGACATTTATCCGCATACGCCTGATTATATTTTGAATAAACTCTGTAAGCGCGTGCCATCATGGCAGCGAAGTCAGCCGTAGCCGTGCTTGCTATTTCATAAATATAACGGTCTCCGGTATCAGACTGGGGCATAATGAACCCCTCAAACTGTTTTTTTGTCAGCTTCGCGAATACGCCGCCATCGGTGTTCTGCATGGAAAACAGCCAGTCAAGCTCATATTTAACTTCATCAAGTATATCAGGAATACCGTTTCCGCTTTCGGGAATATTCAGGTTATCCTGCGAAAACCGTTCAGTGAATGTTTCATAAGCCATAAGCAGAGTGCCTACGGTAATCCCGGCGTTTACGACATACTTTCCATAATCCCCGGCATCATGCCATCCGCCCGGTGCCTGTCTGTATCCGCTTAATCCCGTAGCAGGATGATACGTACCATCAGATAACTTATGGCAGGCAGGATGATAATATACAGAAGCATAAACAGGAGAGAGCAATGACCCGCAACGCTGGAAATAATAACCTTTCAGTATTTTATTATAAGGTTCATTATAAACTGCAGCGGATACTGCAAACTTATATGAGGTATCAGACTGACTTGTTGTAATGTAGAAATTACCGGTTTCTTTAAACGAACTAAAATCACCGCGGTAAAGGGTAAGTCCTGTTGCAACGTCCGAGGTTTTCCAAAGCGCAAGGTTACTTCTGAAGCGTACAGAATTAGTTGCTACATCACGTATATAAAAACTATCCGCAGCTCCGGAAGTAAAAACAAACTTTGGAAAGTGAGGTTTATAGCCTGCCTGATTAACAAAAACATTACCGCCGGCAGCCTGAAGAGAGCAGGCTGTTATGAATGTAAATAATAAGATTAAAGAATATCTCATTAAAAAGCTGTGAAAAAGTAAATGTTTTTTCATAGGATGATTCTCTATTTTAAGTTTAGAAATTATGGCTCTATGTTGTTTATAGTGGGTAATCATACTTTAATTTACCCGCCA
>JBAXDX010000012.1:0-45514 GCA_037140715.1 Ignavibacteria bacterium | reverse complement strand
TCCGAGAGTATTCTTTGACTCTTTTAGTGTATTCGCCGACTCTTTTAGTGTATTTCTCGATATTTTAATTCAGAACTTTTATAACGCCCGTCCAGGGCTTCAGGCTGTGCGCGGGTTATCCATTTCTCACAGAGCGTTACTCTGTGCTACTATATCTCACTTTTTCAGGGCGGACATAAATCACGGATTTAATCAGTTCAGTGTGCATTACAGCCCTGACGGGGCGGAATATATTAGCGATGTGGCAGCGCCCATCGAACGAAATAAATAGAATAAACAAAATGAAACAGAAATTTATAATGCAATATATGTTAAACTGAAAGCATTGAAGTTTAATCCGTAAAATAAAAACGGGAAGTCCGGAATATTGAATTCCTGATTTCCCGTTGTTTTGTAAGATTTGAAAATGGAAAAATTAAACTGTCGGAGGTTCCACGACCTCATCAGATTTACCAGCACGACCCGGGAAACGCTGCGCAAGATCTTCATAAACAGCGCTTACGCCGGGTACGTTGTTCTTGGATGCAGTTTTTACACTGTTATAAAAAGTAGTAGCAAGCTGCATAGTTTCACTGCCCAGCGCCATATAAGTATCGTTGAGAGCTTCATACAGTTTGGACGTTGCTTGCATAATAGGAAGTATCTGATTCATCAGAGCAATGTGCTCCTGAAAAATATCCACACCTAAATAAACCGGCACAAGGGCGGGATTATTTTGTGCATACTCAAGGCTTTTTTGAACAAATGCAACAGATTTATCACCCATCTTGTAAATCGAATGTCTCTCCTCAGGAGTAAGATTTACCAAAAATACAAAAGAATCAAAGACTTCCTTTAGTTTAACCAGGGCAACGGATTTTTCTGCATCTGTTATTACCCCTGAAATTGATGAATAAGGCATTATGACCTCCTTTCTTTTAATAAAAAAAACAGTTAAATATTACAACGGACCTGAAACTTTTTATGCCTGTGAACCGGAATTATCTTTAAGCGTATGTTCTGCATCATTAAGTTTTATGCCCGCTTATATTTTACTAATTCTAATATTTTTTGTCAAGTAAAATCTGAATATTTTTTATTTATTTTTTAAAATATTCTGTTATACAGTCATTTTACCTCTGTAAATCAGGGAAATATAAAAGATATTTTTTATTGCCACAGCGGAATAATATATTTGTACGGTAATTAAATGTGTTTAAAATCTGACTTTTAATGTCATATTAAAATAAATTTAATTATTTTTAAACTGGTCTAAATATATAATAAAGGGAAATAATTAATGAAGACAGCGGAAATCCGTACAGAAAAGGGCACTATGAAAGTTGATTTTTTTGAAACTGACGCCCCAAATACAGTAAATAATTTTATCAGCCTTGCAGAGAAGGGATTTTACAACGGACTTACATTTCACCGTGTAATTCCTGATTTCGTTATTCAGGGCGGTTGCCCAAATGGCAACGGAGCCGGCGGCCCCGGTTATAAAATTAAATGCGAAACTACCGGCGGTAATCAGCATCATGACCGCGGCGTGCTTTCTATGGCTCATGCCGGTAAGGATACAGGCGGTTCACAGTTTTTTATCTGCCACAGCAGAACAAATACAGCGCATCTCGACCGTAAGCATACCTGCTTCGGAAAGGTAGTCGATGGACTCGATGTAATTGACCTGATTAAGCAGGGAGATAAAATTGAGAAAATTGTAGTAGTCGAAAAGGAATAGAATGTCAGCAGTCCCATGAATAAAATTTATGGGATTTTTTTTTCAGTCTGTGTTAAATATAATTTTGAGAAGAGCAAAACAGTTAATGGAAATGAGCGAAGAGAAGAAAAAATTTATATTCAGTATATCAATTCCGCTGGGATTCGCTGGCGTAATGTGGGCAGTAAAGCTGACAGAGATACTTTTTAGTGTAAGTTTTATAAAATTCGGGCTGTATCCGTTAACCCTTACGGGGCTGGCCGGCATTTTAACTATGCCTTTTATCCATGCTGATTTCAATCATCTTATTTCAAATTCAATTCCCCTGGTTTTACTTGGTACAGGAATACTTTACTTTTACCCTGCAGCGGCGTTCAGGATATTTATGATTGTATTCTTTATGCCTGATATACTTGGCTGGTTTTTCGCGCGGGCATCATATCATATCGGGGCAAGCGGAATGGTTTACGGCTTTGTGTCCTTTCTTTATTTCAGCGGAATGATCAGACGCGATACCCGTTCGATTGCACTTGCTTTGATTGTAACTTTTCTTTACGGCGGTCTCGTATGGGGTATTTTACCGCAGGATAACCAGGTATCTTACGAGTTACATTTATTCGGTGCTTTTTCAGGTATATTCTGCGCTTTTTATTTTAAGAAGTACGACCCTCCGCATAAATACGACTGGGAAGAGGAAGAAGAGGGGATTTCAGATGAAAAACCTGAAATTTCATATAAAAAGGGCTATCCTTTCAACTGAATCATAATGAACGCAGGTGAATTCATGTCTTAATCATTCTCATAATCTTAATTATTCTCACTTCCCATGAATCAGTTATGACTGCGGGCAAAGGTATGAAGGAAAAGAAAAATTTGTCGTACACCTGTAATAATTCAGAAATTGTCAGGAACTGTCAGGCAGTTTCTTCCTGTTATTTCTGAAAGGATGCAACATTGTTAAATCCGTCACAATTATTACAGATGTATGCGTTTATTATTGATAATGTTAATATAATTTATTTCAAAAAAATCAGAACAATCTTAATGAAATTATTATCTGGGAATAAGTTCTTCCGGAACTCCGGTTTATTGACAGTATTAGCTATATTCTGTTACCTGGGGATTACCTCCTGCAGGTTTAATAACAATCCACAGCCACCTGTTGCAAAAATATATCCTCATATAATCGATTTTAACGGCGATACAAGAACAGATAATTATTTCTGGTTGCGCTACCAGGATAACAGGGAAGTCAGCAAGTATATTGCCGCCGAAAATAAATATACTAATAATATAATGAGCCGGACGGAAGCCCTCCAGGAGAAACTGATTAAAGAATTTCGCAACAGGACTTCAGATGAGACGTATGAATTAGTCAGAGAAACCCAAAATTATATCTACTATAAAAAGTGCCGTAACGGGGAACAGTACGCAACTCACTATCGCAAAAGAGTTGACAACGATAAGAGTGAGGAAGTAATTCTCGATGAAAAATTATTAGCTAAGGGATATACTTACTTTAAGATTGGCGCAGTTGAAATAAGTCCGGATGAATCAAAACTTGCTTATTGTATTGATACACTTGGCATTGAATCTTATTCAATAATGATAAAAGACCTTGCGGGCAGGAAAATGCAGGCTGATTTTATACAGGGCACCTCAAATTTCTTTAAATGGGCTAACGATAACCGGACTCTTTACTACTGCCTGCTCGATTCGGTAACAAGCCGTCCGTATAAGGTCTTTAAGCATATCATTAATACTGAATATAAGAAAGATGAACTGGTATATCATGAAAAGAATGAGGCTTATACAGTTAATGTACTAAAATCAAAAAGTAATAATTATATATTTCTTATAATGGAAAACAATCTGACTACGGAATATTATTATCTTGACGCTGATACCCCTGATGGTAAGTTTAAGATTATTTCTCCACGTCAGACGAATCATCAGTATTATGTTGAAGACGATGGGCAGAAGAATTTTTATATACTGACAAATGATAAGGCGGAAAATTTCAGAATAATGGAAGCTCCTGTATCCTGTCCTTCCAGGGATAAATGGAAAGAAGTTATCCCCCACCGTCTGGAAATCAAAATAGAAAAAATGGATATATTCAGAAATCATATTGCGCTTTTTGAACGCGAAAAAGGTTTGCTGAGAATTAAAATTATTAATAAAACTACTAAATCAGTCAGACAGGTTATGTTTTCTGAACCGGTTTATACGATTAAGTATTCAGAAAATGATGATTTTAACACAAGTTATAATACAGACATTAACACAAATATTCTCAGGTTCGTTTATACATCCCTTACTTCTCCGATGACATTATATGAATATAACATGGATCTGGACAGCAGACAGTTAAAGAAACAGCTTGATATCTCTCAAAACTATAATAAGTCTCTTTATTCTACTGAACGTTTATTTGCACAGGCAGAGGACGGGACTCAGATACCAGTCTCAATTGTATATAAAAAAGGGATGGTAAGGAATGGAGACAATCCGTTATTAATGTTTTCTTACGGAGCTTATGGCATATCCAATGACCCAAGATATTTTAATGAAGTAATAAGCCTTCTTGACCGCGGGTTTATTTATGCAATTCCACATATAAGAGGTGGCGGAGAAATGGGGGACTACTGGTATGAACAGGGCAGGGAGTTATCAAAGAAAAACAGCTTTACCGATTTGATTTCCTGTGCCGAATATCTTATCAGGAATAAATACACCTCCGCCAGTAAATTAGTTCTTTCCGGCAGAAGTGCGGGCGGAATGACAATTGGTGCAGTCCTTAATATGCGTCCCGATCTTTTCCGTGCTGTTGTTACCGAGGTTCCGTTCGTTGATGTCCTGAATACCATGCTCGATGATGCCCTGCCCCTTACAATCGGGGAAAAGAGCGAATGGGGCGATCCGGGTATAAAATCCAGCTATGATTATATAAAATCTTATTCACCTTATGATAATGTCCGCCGCCAGAAATATCCTGAGATGCTTGTTATTGCAAGTCTTAATGATAAAAGAGTCTGCTATTGGGAACCATTAAAATGGGTTGCAAAGCTTCGTGCAACCAAGGAAGATCAGAATCTGTTGTTACTTAGAATAAATACGGACTGTGGTCATAGCGGTTCTTCCGGACGATATAATTTATTTAAGAACGAAGCCTTTAAATACGCTTTTATACTTAACTGTCTCGGAATAGAGAAATAACTCCTTATCTGTAATACTTACATTCTTCGGGTATTTTATATGAAACTACTAAATCAGTGTGAAGTGCGCGTTGCAGGTTCTCTTATTGAAAAAAAGCTTTCAACGCCTGAATATTATCCGCTTTCGCTTAATTCGCTTACAAATGCATGTAACCAGAAAAACAGCCGCGAGCCTGTTGTCAGTTATTCCGATGAGGAAGTTCAGATTGCATTAGACTCATTAAGAGAGAAAAAATATGCGCGTCTCGTCCAGGATGGCGGAAGAGTAGTGAAGTATAAGGAGTCATTTACTGAGGAACTAAAATTTGATGAGAAACAAATCGCGGTGATTACAGTACTGATGCTCCGCGGACCACAGACCCCCGGCGAAATAAAAAACCGCTCCGGAAGGCTTTATGAGTTTAAGAGCCTTGAGAAAACGGACGAAACTCTTAATGGTCTTATGAACCATAATAATGAACAGTTTGTGATTAAGCTTGAACGCCAGACCGGCACGAAGGAACACCGCTATGCTCACCTGCTTTCCGGAAGCCCTGTCAATACGGATATTGCAGAACCTGAGCTAAAACCAGGGCGGATAGAGAAGCTCGAAGGTGAAGTTGAAAAACTTAAGCAGGAAATCGAAGAACTCAGAAGCCGGTTTACCGAATTCAAAAAACAGTTCGAATGATTTTACCCGTAAAATTAACAAAATAATCCCGCGCTTTTTTATACTGCTACCGGGTCTGTTATTTACTTAGCTGAAAAACACAGTTACAGTTCACGCCAGCTGGCGGGCGATATAACTATTACAAACTCCCCCTTTAACACCCTGCTGTCAAGACTGTCAATCAGCTCACGGGGTTTTCCTCTCCAGACTTCTTCAAATTTCTTTGTAAGTTCGCGCGTAACGACTACTGTTCTTTCAGGCATGTACTCATTTAATTCATTTAGAAGCTTTTCAATTCTGTAGGTGGACTCATAGATAATAATTGTACGCTCTTCTTCGGCTAGCTGTTTCAGCTTTTTCTGCCTTCCTTTCTTCTGCGGAATAAATCCTTCAAAGACAAAAGAATCCGTAGGCAGCCCGCTGACACTTAATGCAGTTATTACGGCAGTTGCGCCGGGGATAGCAAAAACCTGAATATCATTCCTGACAGCGGCGGACACAAGTCTGACACCCGGGTCTGATATGGCAGGAGTTCCGGCATCGGTAACGAGAGCGCAGCTTTCGCCGGCGGCTATCCGGCTTAATACATATTCTGTCTTCTGAGTCTCATTCTTTGCGTTTAATGAAATTAATTCCTGCTTAATTTCGTAATGATTTAACAGAAAGCCGGTAACGCGTGTGTCCTCGCAGACTACAAATCTGACTTCTTTCAGTATTTCAATTGCCCGCAGCGTAATATCCTTAAGATTGCCAATGGGAGTGCTTACTATGTATAAAGCAGAGTCCATTTGAAAAAATCCATACTAAATTCTAAAATAATATTTAATAAACCGCGGGTAAATTATGGATATAATATTGAATTATCAATCTAAATTCTTATTGCCCCGGCTGGTATAGTCTTATTGTTTCAGAAGAAGCCGGAACTTAGCAGTTAAACAGTTGTATAAATAACGAAAAGGGGAAAGTATGTAAGCAGATACCGGTATAAGTCATTGAATATGATAACCTTATGGTAAGATAATAATGCTTTTGCCTTACATTAACCGGGTAAAATAAACTATGGACAGTCTAAGCCACACTCCGAGAATTATTATTTATCTATTGCTAATTCCGGAATCGTTGGTTAATTTTACACATTAAAATTTGTATAAATTTATTGTACTGCCCGGACATATTTACCTGCTGGTAAATTCATATAAAACTCCGGCCAGAAACGCGGATTTATGAAATTTGAGCATATAAAAACTATATATTTAACAATAAAACAATTCTTTATTATTTAGGAGAAAGACGTGAGCAA
Source organism: Ignavibacteria bacterium (assembly GCA_037140715.1). GTDB lineage: Bacteria > Bacteroidota > Ignavibacteria > Ignavibacteriales > SURF-24 > JAUZPB01. The sequence continues at coordinate 38,648 of JBAXDX010000012.1, read as the reverse complement.
CTCGAAAATTAAGACTGCTTTTACTGGTTTTGCCGGCATTGTAATACCGGTTCTTTTTATTGCAGCCATCAGTATATTCTTTTTTGTTTTAGGAAATCCGGAAAATTTCCAGGGCAAAAATCCTGCAAATCACCCGCTTCCCGGCAACTATCTTGGCGTTGTTTATAAAGGTGGCATGATTGTTCCTATTTTGTTAACCCTGTTAATGATGGTACTTACATTTAGTATTGAAAGATTCATTACAATCAGCAAAGCTAAAGGCAAAGGGAGTATAAACTCATTTGTCGCTAAAGTTCATGCAAAGATAGCTCAGGAAGATCTGGATACAGCAGTTGATGAATGTGATAAGCAGAGAGGATCGGTAGCTAATGTAATCAGGTCCGGAATTCTTAAATACAAAGAAATGGTCAGCGACAGAGTATTAAACAGAGATCAGAAAGTTTTGGCAATTAAAGCTGAAATCGAAGAAGCTACTTCACTGGAACTGCCAATGCTCGAACAAAACCTGGTTATCATTGCTACAATTTCATCTGTTGCTACTCTTATGGGTCTTTTAGGAACTGTAATCGGTATGATCAAGGCGTTCTCTGCTCTTGCTACTGCCGGTGCTCCTGATGCGGTTGCTCTTGCCAACGGTATCTCTGAAGCTCTTATCAATACTGCTTTAGGTATCGGCACATCGGCTCTTGCTATTATTTTCTACAACTATTTTACGACAAAGATTGATAAAATCACCTATAGTATTGATGAAGCCGGTGTTGCAATAGTTCAGAATTTCGCGGCTCATCATAATTAATAAGTTTAATCACTTTTTTGTACAGATAAAATATGCCAAAAGTAAAAGTACCACGTAAGAGTACAGTCATAGATATGACTGCGATGTGCGATGTCGCATTTCTTCTGCTTACGTTTTTTATGTTAACTACTCAGTTCAAGAGCGATGACTCGGTAATCGTAAGTTTACCATCGTCAATTTCTGATATAAAACTTCCTGATACTGACATTATGAACATAACACTGACAAAGGACGGGAAAGTATTTTTTGGAATTGACAACAAGAATTTTTCAAGAGAAAAATTACTTCAGAAGATTTCTGAAAAATATAATGTTCAGTTTACAGCGCAGGAAGCCAAGGTCTTTACTCTTACTTCGAGTTTCGGTGTGCCCATTGCCAATCTGAAAGGCTGGCTGGGTTTAGATGAACCACAGAGAAAAGAATTTAAACAGCCGGGCATCCCTGTTGACTCAGTCAATAATGAACTCGGAGTATGGGTGATGCAGGCCCGTCTGTCAAACCCCGGTCTCAGAATCGCCATTAACGGTGATGGTGCTGTGGCTTATCCGGTAGTAAAGCTGGTTATGGGCACTCTGCAGGATAAAAATGTAAATAAATTTAATTTGATAACTAATCTTGAAGCAAATCCGAATGTTAAATTTGCCAGTAAGTCGGATGAGAAAAAATAGGAATACTGAATTATGGCTGAATTAGATACCTCGCAAAAAGGCGGGCATGGCAAAGGCAAAAAGAAAAAGGGCAAAAAAATGTCCACCAGAGTTGACCTTACTCCTATGGTTGACCTTGGATTTCTTCTTGTAACATTTTTTATGCTTACCACTACTTTTAGTAAACCTCAGACTATGGAGATTAATCTTCCTGTAAAGCCAAAACCAGGCGATAAGATTGAAGAAGCTCCTGCCGTTAAAGAATCTAAGACTATGACCATTATACTTGGTGAATTTGATAAAGTTTACTGGTATATAGGTATTACTGACCCAAGCGTCAAAGTTACAACATTCGGGGATAGCGGAATCAGAAAAATTCTTTTTGATCAGAATACTACAATCAAGGATCTGGTTGTGTTAATCAAACCATCGGATAAATCAAATTATAAAAATGTAGTTGATATTCTTGATGAAATGAATATAACCAGTATAAGACGATATGCCCTTGTAGATATTACACCTGCAGATTTAGACTTAATTAAGAATCTTTAAAAATTAAAAGCAAAAAACATGGCTAATGAAATATCTTATAAAGCGGATCTGAATGAACTTGTTTTTAAATATAAGAACAAGGAATATGGAGCATATCAGCTACGCAGACACTATAAAACGTATTTAAGTATTGCTCTTTGGGTCTCTGTTATTATTTTTATTCTCGGCACTTCATTCTCCTTAATTGTCAAAGCTCTTACGCCGGAACAGAAGTTCGATGAATCCAAACGTAAAAAAGTAATTACGATGGCAGATCTTGCTCCCCCGCCCTCTATTGACGAAAAGAAAGTTATTGAACAGATTGAAGCTCCCCCTCCGCTTAAATCAACCATCAAGTTTCTGCCACCCGTTGTTAAGCCTGATGATCAGGTAACTGATGAGTATATCCCTACGGTTGAGGAATTAAAAAATGTCGACCCTGGTGCAAAAACTCAGGAAGGCAGCACCGGCGGCATTGATTATAGTCTGATTGAAGTCGAAACTCCAAAAGAAGAGATTGTAAAGGAAGAAGTAAAGGAAGAAGCTTTTACATTCGTTGAGGAAATGCCAAGCTATCCTGAAGGACAGGATGAACTTCTAAGGTTTATGAATTCACATACTGTATATCCTGAAATTGCCAAGAGAGCACAGGTTGAAGGTAAGGTAATGGTTGGATTCGTTGTTGAGAAGGATGGTTCAATTACTGATATTCGTATTGTAAAAGGCATTGGTGCCGGTTGTGATGAGGAATCAGTAAGAGTAACACGACTTATGGGCCATTGGAGACCAGGCAAGCAGAATGGGAAACCTGTAAGGGTTCGTATGGTTATACCGTTCCAGTTCAGACTACAGTAAGTTTTTTTTAAGATGAATAATATGCCCATGATAAGTAAGATTACTATTGTATTCGGCGTTATCATGGGCTTTATTTATATAGCGGTCGGAGTATTGGTTTATTTTTCTGATATTTTGCATTTTAGTCAGGATTACCAGAAAAGAATTCTTGGCGGGATCATTGTCGTTTATGGCTGCTACAGGTTCTATAGAGTTTATAAAAAATCTTCTGATAGAAATCAGAATTATGAAGGAGCAGATGAAAACTAAATTAATAATTCCGGTTATTTTCATTCTCTTTTATTCTTTTACAGGCTGCAATCGCGAAAACAATCCGAAAGAAAATGATACTCCTACTACAGGTGAGATAACAATATGCGCTGATGAAACTTTCGCGCCAATTGTTGATTCCGAAGTAACCTCATTTAATAAAATTTATACTTACGCTAAAATTAATGTACTGTATAAATCCGAAACTCAGGCTATTAATGATTTGCTTTCCGACAGTGCCCGTCTGGTTATCGTTACAAGGAAACTTACCAAAGAAGAAAACAGCATTTTTGAGAAGCAGAACATCATCCCTATTGTCCGTAAGATATGCTATGATGCCGTTGCCGTTATCCTGAACAACCAGAATAAAGATACACTGTTAACGATGCAGAATTTTCGCGATATAATGAGTGGTAATATCGCCAACTGGTGGCAGCTTAACAAAAAAAGTGAATTATCTGCGATACAGATAGTATTTGATAACCCTAATTCCAGTACCGTAAGGTTCGTTAAAGAAAAGATTAATAATGCCCCTCTGGCAAAAAATAGTTATGCCGTTGAGAATAATTCCGCTGTAGTTGATTACGTATCCAAAAATAAAAATGCGATTGGCATTATCGGTGTCAACTGGATAAGCGACAAGTATGACACGCTTACTCATAATTTTTTGCAGAAAGTAAAGGTAGCAGGTATTTCTGACACAATAAGGCATTCTGACGCTGAGCACATATCATACAAGAAGGATGGAAGTCAGATACGTAAGGAGTCTTCATGGCGTCAGTCGTTTAATGACTATTACCAGCCCTATCAGGCTTACATAGCACAGAAGACGTATCCGTTAATCAGAGAAGTATATATTCTAAGCGGTGAAGCCCGCACAGGTTTAGGTTCAGGGTTTATAGCGTTTGTTACAAGTGACAAAGGACAGAGGATTGTTCTTAAAGGCGGCTTAGTTCCGGCCACGGCACCTGTCAGGTTAGTAGAGATTCGTAATGAAAATATCAATATTACAAAATAATTTATTATTATAAAGATGAAAAAGTTAAAAAAAATTCCGGTATCAAAATACTTTATCATATTAGCATTTCTTTTTCTCAGTAATTCTTTACTGAAAGCCCAGTCAGTTGAACATGGGTTAAAAGCAATTGATTATGAGAAATATAAAGAAGCACGTATAATTTTTGAAAATCTGACCAGGGACAACCCCAAAGATGCTGATGCGTTCTATTATCTTGGCAAGCTTGACATTATGGAAGGAAAGGTCGGGGCGGCTCAGACAAATTTTCAGAAGGGATTCGATGCTGATAAGAATAATGCGTTAAACATCGTAGGATTTGGTCTTGTTCAGCTTGTTAAAGGCAACCAGACCGAAGCTGAAAAGAAGTTTGAAGAAGCTGTCGATGAAGCCGGCAAAAAAGATGTTAATGTTCCGCTGAATATCGCTGATGCTTACTTACTTTCAGATTCAAAGGATTTAAGCAAAGCTATAGATATTCTTAATAATGCAAATAAGATAAATAAAAAAAATCCTGTAATTTTTACAAAACTTGGCGATATTTATCTTAAAAACTTTAACGGCAGTCAGGCAATAAGCAATTATCAGACAGCTATCGACTACGATAAGAAATATATTAAGCCATACGCAGGCATCGCACAGATATATATAAAAATTAAAAATAACGCGGATGCTGAAGCTAACCTTGATAAAGCTTTGCTGCTGGATTCTTCCTATTCCCCTGCATATAAAATTCTCGGAGAATATTATTATGCAAGAAAACAATATGATAAAGCCGCTCTGAATTATGGGCAGTATATTAATTTTTCAGAAAGCTCGGCAGATAAAAAAGTACGCTACGCAACTTTCCTTTATCTTGCCAAAAAATATAAAGAAGCAATTGCTGAAATTAATCAGATTACAGGCAATGAAAGAGAAAATTCACAACTCCAGCATATTCTTGCTTTCTCTTATTTCTCTCTGGATGACACACAGAACGGTCTTCCGGCATTTGATAAGTATTTTAAGATGATTACTCCAAAAGAAATTACTTCTACCGATTATGAATATGTAGGCAAGCTTCTTCTAAAGCAGGGGAAAGATTCGCTTGCCATAGAAACGCTGAATAAAGCTATTGCTCTTGACAGTTCAAGAGCCGATCTTCATGGCGAAATTGCAGGTATTTTCTTTAAAAATAAGAAATGGTCAGATGCCGCACGGGAATATGCTTTGAAAGAACTTACTTCAGGTAAAATTCTTTCTATAAAAGAATTATTCGACCAGGGACAGGCTTACTATCACGATTCAATGTTCGGAAAAGCAGATACAATTTATGCAAAAGTTACTCAGGTAAATCCTGACCTTGCTTTGGGTTATTACTGGAGAGCGTTAAGCAATGTTCAGCTTGATCCGGAATCAGAGAAAGGACTTGCAAAGCCTCATTATGAAAAGTTTATTGAGGTTGCTGCAAAATCAACTAATGTAGCAAAGTATAAGAATCATATAATTGAAGCTTATTCTTACCTCGGATATTTCTATTATCTGCAGAAAGATAATATTCAGTCAAGGGTTAACTGGCTGAAAGTTCAGGAGCTTGATACTGAAAATACCAGAGCAAAAGAAGCTCTTAAGGCTATTCCTTTGAAATAGTTATTTTAGCTTATTCGTTCTGTAAGAACAATCAATGTATTATGAAAAGACCAGTCTTAAAGGACTGGTCTTTTTTTTATTCTCTATTCATTCAGACCCGGCAACCTCAGTCCTAAGTAATTCCGCTGTATTCACTTCTGTATTCTTCTGTTCCATTATTATAATATAATTCTCTATTTTACCATACAGATGATAAAACTGTTGTAAAATGACAATATCAGGTGTTTTGATTTTCAGGTTTTATATTTTGTACTTTGCTTATGTTTACCTTATTTTTGTAACACTTTCCATTTTGAGATTATAATGAAAATCGGATTAATAATAATATTATACTTAACTGACTTCGTTTTACTTTCCACCGCGTTCGCACAAAATCCTGTCAGGACTCCCTGGGTTGCTGTCAGAAACAGAAATAATCTTAATGTCAGAATTGACATAAGCACTCTTAGGAATATCAGGAATGATGATATTTTGGTCTGGAGTCTGGAGACACATAAAGAACCAATTGTTATTGATGATATATCAAAAAGAGTATTTAGAACCAAAACACGCTTTCTGATTAACAAAGCGCTGTTGAAATACAGCATTCTTGAAGTGGTTTATTATGACTCGCTTAATGCGGTGATAAAAAACTTTAACTATAGTAACAGCGTTAAGATGACTCCGGGTACATATAGTTACCCTGTATTAAAAAACAACATAGTTGAAGATATACTTCTAAAATGTATAGAATACATAAGGATAAAGAACTGAAAAAAAAAATTAAAACATATACAAACTTTGTAGAGGTAAGAGATTCTGGCATTCATGGTTTCGGCATCTTTGCTTCCGGCGAAATTCCTGAGAATGGATTAATATTAATTATTGAAGGTGAAGTTATCTCACCTGAAGAATCAATAAGGCGTGAGACTGATGAAAATAATGTATATATTTTTTGGAACGGCAGTGTATGTATCGACACAATATTGTCCGATAAAATAAAATATATTAACCACTCATGTGAACCCAGTTGCCGTATATTAGGCAGGAGTAAAAAATCATTAAGACTTGTAGCTAACCGTGATATTCTAACCGGCGAAGAATTTACGATTGATTATGCTTATAAAGAAATATATGAATACTGTAATTGTGAAAAATGTGGTTATACTGACAACCATCATAAATTTAACTCCCTGTCCCAATAAATGCATGAAACGCATGGACTGAAATATTATTTCATGCTCCATGCATTCATACAAAATTCAGATAGTAAGTATATTCCAAAAAAACTTGTCATAAAATTTCCGGTTTCAGACCAGAAATTTATGCACCTGCCTCATCGATTTTCTTTTGCGCTATACGGGCATTCTTCCTATCCATTTCGGTAAGGAATTTTTTTCTTATACGGATTGACTTAGGAGTAATCTCAACATATTCATCATCAGTAATCCATTCAATCGCTTGCTCAAGTGTAAAAATAGTAGCCGGTTCGAGGCGGATAGCTTCATCTGCACCGCTTGAGCGCATATTAGAAAGTTGTTTTGTCTTTGTTACATTAACTCTCATATCCATATTACGGGAGTTTTCGCCAACCACCATACCTTCATAAACCTTTGTTGTAGGATCAATAAAGAATGCAGCTCTTTCCTGTAACTTAAACATAGCATAAGCGGAAGCAATACCTGTTTCCATAGCCACTAAGGCACCGCGCTGACGCTGAAGTATGTCTCCTTTATATGGCTCATAGCTGTGGAAATTAGAATGCAGAATTCCATTGCCCTTTGTATCAGTCATAAACTCAGACCTGTAACCAATAAGCCCCCGAGTCGGGATGTAGAATTCCAGTCTTACGCTTGTGCCTGAATTAATCATATTCTTTAGTTCGGCTTTTCGTTTGCCAAGCTTTTCAATAACAACTCCGGTAAATTCTTCCGGCACATCGATAATAACATGCTCTATTGGTTCAGCAAGCACATCGTCAATCTTCTTAAGAATAACCTGAGGACGGCTTACCTGAAGTTCATAATCTTCACGTCTCATATTTTCGATTAAAATACCAAGGTGCAGTTCTCCTCTTCCACTTACCTTAAAGGTATCAGGCGAGTCTGTGATTTCAACACGGAGACTTACGTTGCTTCTTAATTCACGGCTTAAGCGGTCACCTATATTTCTTGTAGTAACATACTTCCCTTCCAGTCCGGCAAAAGGAGATTTATTAACCATGAAATTCATAGTAATTGTAGGTTCATCAATATCCATAAATGGAATTGCCTCAGGCTTAAGAGGACTTGCGAGCGTCTCTCCGATATTAATATCCTCAAAACCCGCAACGGCAGCGATATCACCGGCAAAAACTTCTTCTGTTTCAGCACGCCTGAGATTCTCAAATGTATAGAGCTTGGTAATCTTACCGTTATAAGTTTTCTTTTCTTTTGTAATACAAACAACATTATCGCCTAATTTTAATGAACCACTCTGAATAAGTCCGATGCCGATTCTTCCAAGATAATCATTATAATCAATAGCGCTAATAAGCATACGGAAATGGTCTTCAGGATCAACCTTAGGGGAAGGTACTTTCTCTATTATTAAATCAAACAGCGGGAAAAGGTCTTCAGATTCATCCTCAAGGCGAAGCATTGCTTTTCCCTGCTTGGCAATTGCATAAACATAAGCGAAGTCAAGCTGTTCATCGGTTGCACCAAGAGACATAAATAGTTCGAATACTTCATCAAGTACCACATCGGGGCGGGCATCTTTCCTGTCAATTTTATTTATAACAACAATAGGCTTCAGCCCCAGATCAAGTGATTTTTTAAGTACGAACTTAGTCTGTGGCAACGGGCCTTCAGCGGCATCAACTAAAAGAAGCACACCGTCAACCATTTTAAGTGTGCGTTCGACTTCGCCACCAAAATCAGCATGACCAGGAGTATCAACTATATTTACCTTATAATCATGATACCTTACGCTTGTATTCTTCGCAAGAATGGTAATGCCACGTTCCTTTTCAAGCGGATTTGAATCCATTATTCTTTTTTCAACAGTTTGGTTCGACCTGAAAACACCGGTCTGCTTAAGCATATAATCTACGAGCGTAGTCTTGCCATGATCAACGTGAGCTACAATTGCAATATTACGAATCTTATTCTTTTCCACTAATTATTCCCTTTATTATTAACTATGACGGATCGACAAAATATCGCCGTCTTTTACTATATATTCTTTACCTTCGAGTCTCCATACACCAGCATCCTTACACTTCGGAAATGAACCATATTTCATGAATTCATCATAATGAACAACCTCCGCACGTATGAACTTATTATAAAAATCAGTATGAATAACACCTGCCGCATCCTGCGCAGTCATGTTCTTCTTAATAGTCCAGGCACGGCATTCATCCTCACCAACAGTCAGAAATGACTGAAGTCCAAGTACCTTATATGACGTTCTAAGAATTTTATTTAAGGCAGATTCAGTAATGCCGAAATCTTCCATAAATACCTTTGCTTCCTCTTCCTCCATCTGCGAAAGTTCATATTCAAACTTCGCGAAGAACGGAATAAGAGTAATCTTATATTTATCAAACGACTTTTCTATAGCTTCCAGGACAGGCTGAACTTTGCCGGAAGAATCCTCATCAAAATTTATGGCAGCGACTAACGGTTTTAATGTCAGAAACTGATAAGCTGATAAAAGCTTTCTGTCATTGTCGTCAAGTTCAAGAAGCCTTAAAGGGAGTTCCTTTTCCACATGAGCCAGACATTTATTAATTAAAGGCTGTTCACGTTTTGCCTGATCATTTTTCGATTTCAGAATATCCTTTTCCAGTTTTTCTTTTCTCGTTTCAAGCAGAGCCATATCAGCTAACAGAAATTCTGTTTCAAGGAACTGAATATCCCTGAGCGCATCAATTGTACCTTCAGGATGAGACACAGCTTCATTCTTAAACTGCCTGATTACATAGAACAGGGCATCGTTATTTTTAACATTGTTCAGGAAATCAGCCGTAATCTTAACCTTGCCATCTTCAGATACCCTGAGACCAGGGATGTCATAAACTTCAATTGTTGCATTTACTTTTTTAGAAGGCTTGAAGATTTCTGTGGATTTATCGAGTCTTTCGTCAGGGACTTTAACTACAGCCAGATTTGCCTTATCGCCTCCCTGTGAGGCATTATCTGATTCATTAGTCCTTGTCAATGTATTAAAAAGTGTAGTTTTTCCGGAATATTGCAATCCTGCCAGACCAATTTGCATTTGTATTTAACCCTGTTGTTTCAAATCTATATATTTACCCGCCAATCCAAATAAATTAGCAGACTGACGATATTTAATTTTATACGTAAATATACTATTTTTTACCGGGAAATGTTAGTATTTAATCTTTCCCTGATTTGAACAGGACTGCCGGAATTGAGAAATGAAAATGATTTGCTGAAAATGTCAGGAAACTATCTGAGTATTAAGTTCTATTTCTTCGAGAACGGAAGTAACTCTTAAGCATTCCTGAAGAGACCCGCTAAAAACTAATGCTTTGCCTGTTACGTGGACTTCAAAGGCAAAATCACGGGCTTTATTATAACTGCACCTGGTGGCTTTGACAAGATGATTTATAACCTCGTCAAACGTATGCCAGTTGTCATTATAAAGTATAACCTGAAAAGGAAGCCCGGTAATCATCGCTTCTTCATTCTCAGGCAAAATTTGTACATGCTCCTGCTGAGCTGACAGTTCAATATTTTCCATAGGCTTAAATTACTAAAACAACGGTATATTTAAAAGATAAAAATTATTTATTGGCTAAATGAGAAAACTTTCAGATGTATGACAAAATCTGGCATTAATATGTCCATAAACATATTAATATTTCAATCTAAATTTGATTTTCAAGTCTTGTATCTTTATATTTTTGGTGAATCTTAATTTGATTAATGAGGAGATAAAATGAAAATAGCAGTCTGTGTCAGTCATGCTCCGGATACCGCTACAAAAATTATTATTGGACCGGATAATAAAATGATCGATCCTAACGGCGTAACATACGCTATAAACCCGTTCGATGAATATGCAATAGAAGAAGCTCTTAGAGCAAAAGAAAAACTTGGCTGTGAAACAATTGCAATAAGCACAGGCAGGACAGCAAACAAAGAGTCCCTGAGAAAAGCTTTGGCTATGGGCATTGATAATGCCGTATTGTTGAGAGATGATGCTGAAAGAGATACTCTTTCAACCGCAAAAGCACTTGCTGAAGAGATAAAGACCCAGTCAGCAGAACTTGTTTTCTTCGGAAAGCAGTCTGTCGATTATGATAACTCAATTACCGGGCAGTTAACCGCTGAACTTTTAGGATATAACTGCGTAAGTGTAGTCGTTGATTTTAAACTCGATGGAAATAAAATCATTGCCGAGCGTGAAATTGAAGGCGGACGTGAAGTCGTTGAGACTACATTACCCGCAGTAATTACAGCTCAGAAAGGTCTGAATGAACCAAGATATGCTTCCTTAAAAGGAATCATGGCAGCAAAGAAGAAGGTGATTGAGGAAAAACCAGCGCTGGAATCAGAGAACGCGGTTGAAATCCTGAAAATGAAAAAGCCTCCGATGAAACATGCGGGACGAATCCTTGGCACGGACAAATCTTCAGTTGGAGAATTGGTCAGATTACTTAAAGAAGAAGCTAAAGTTATTTAAGGAGAATTCAGAAACATGTCAAATAAAATATTAGTCTTTCTTGAACAAAGAAACGGACAGATAAAGAAGTCATCGTTTGAGACTGCAAAGACAGCTTCAGATATTGCCCGGCATTTAAATTATGAAATTGAAGCGATTTCTGTCGGCGCAGTAATTGAAAATGTAGCTGAAACAGGCAGATACGGAGTAAATAAGGTAACTGTTTTTAGCAATTCCACTCTTGCCAATTATTCAACATCGGCATATTCCGAACTTGTCGCTGAATATGCAAAAGAAACAGATGCTGATATTGTCTTCTTCTCAAATACTTCCATGGGGAAAGATATCGCTCCAAAGGTAAGCATAAAATTAAATGCCGGTACACTTATGGACTGCGTCAGCCTTGATATTTCTTCAGGCGAAATAATTGCTACACGCCCGGTTTATGCAGGCAGGGCATTAATTGAAGCAAAAATTACAAGCGCAAAGAAGGTTTTTACGCTCCGTCCCAATGTGTTTAATATCGGACAGACCGGAGATACACAGGCAGAGGTTGTTATAAAGGAAGTTGCCGTACCGAATCTTTCAAATAAAGTTATTGAAATTAAAAAATCAGAAGAAAAGCTTGATGTTGCCGAGGCGGATATTATCGTTGCAGGCGGACGAGGACTTAAAGGTGCAGAGAATTTCCACCTGGTTGAAGAACTTGCTGATGTATTAGGCGCGGCAGTCGGAACTTCAAGAGCAACGGTTGACGCAGGCTGGAGACCTCACAGCGAACAGATCGGGCAGACCGGCAAGACAGTTTCACCAAACCTGTATATAGCCGTTGGTATTTCAGGAGCAATTCAGCATATTGCAGGAATGTCATCGTCAAAGTGCATTGTGGCAATTAATAAGGACAAGGATGCTCCGATATTTTCAATCGCAGATTACGGAATTGCCGGCGATGTTTTCGAAGTGCTTCCCGCTCTTATAGAAGAAATAAAGAGAGCAAAAAGCTAAATTATACTTATATTATTATTTGAAAAATTCCCTGTTATAAATTTTACGAAAATAACAGGTATGAACCCTGAACTGATAATTACAGGTTTAATACTAATAATTATCAGTTCTAAAATAATAATTACTGGTACTGAAATAAGGTTAAATATAAATTTTAAAATAAATCAGATAAAAGAGAGGTTTTAATTGGATAAAGTACAGGTGGAAATTTTAGGATTATCAACTGCTCCATCCGCCGGAGGAGCTTATGCAATACTGTTGAAGGAAATACATGGTGTGCGAAGACTGCCAATTATTATAGGTGCGTTTGAAGCTCAGGCAATTGCGCTTGAAATTGAAAGTATAAAGCCCCCCCGCCCTTTAACACATGACCTGTTAAAAATCGTCATTGATAACCTGGGTGCCTCGGTTCAGGAAGTTCTGATTAATGAGCTTCGTGAAAATACATTCTTCGCCAGGATAACGCTCGAAGTATCCTCACTTACCAATGACATTGATGCACGCCCCAGCGATGCTATTGCGCTTGCAGTCAGAACACAGTCACCTATATACGTTACTGAAGAAGTAATGAAATTAGCTGCCTTTATCCCTTCCAGCGATAAAGATTACAATGAAAATATGAACGAATTCTATCACGAAGAAAAGAAACCAACACCGGCACCACAGCCTTCAGGCTCAAAGGAAAGCCGCCTGGCAACCTTGCAAAGCCAGCTCAGAGAAGCAATCGCAAATGAAGACTATGAGAGAGCATCCAGGATAAGAGATGAAATTAAACGCATAACAGACCAAAATTAAATTATTTTTTTTTATTCAGGTAACTATCGCTTTGCCAATTTTACATTCGCCACATCTGGATTTTGAGCAATAGCTTTTATGCAGCTCAATCATTCCCTGTGACATTACGCTGCTACATATCAGATGCTGAATGGAAAGTCCTTCTGATACCCGGGTAATTATACTGTTTTCTTCAGCCTGTTGATAAGCACCGTAAATCAGAAATACTTTTTTTGAAAGTTCTTTATTACCATGAACTTCACTAAACACAGACAGAAATGGAAACAGCACATTTACAATTATCTCATCAGCTCTGTTAGCACCGATAAAATAATTAAGATTTTCCCTGGCAGGCTTTTCAAAAGTAAAATGATTAATCCAAAAACCTTCTGCCTTTATGATAAAAAGAGATCTGATAAGTTTTACAATAACCTGAGAATCATCTGTGTTATTAAATATTCTCAGAATTTTCTCAATCAGATTTTTATATAACAGTCGTTGAACGATTACAGCTCCGCCTGCAAGCCTGATTGTCGGGAAATTATGCGGTCTGGAGCGAAAAAACTGCCAGTCAGTTTCATTAAACATTCTTCCGTCATATTTCTCAGTAAGATTATCCCAGTCATTCCTTATGCGACGGATATACTCCATGCTATCGTCAGAATGAATTTCATCATCCTTTGGAATCAGACCCGCAACCATCAGAAGCAGGGATAATATTACAAATGAACTGTCATTTTCTCCCTTTATCTGACCAATAAAACTAAGAGTTACTTCCTGCGAAAGACTGAGCATTATCTGTTTATTTTTTCCATATCCCAGAGCTTCAAACAGCAATTCATAAAAAAGCTGATTCCACAGGTCATGGGACTGGAAATCGGTATAAGCAAACTCGCGTTTATGGAAACTCTCCGAAAGATCATAGCCGGTTACAGGTTCTTTGAGGTGAAGTTCTTTAAGGAATGCCAGTTCTTTGAGTCTGTTATAAATTCTGTCGCATTTTTTCTGGAACCTGATAATTCCAAGTTCTTTCACGAAATCAGATTTCAGCTTCTCCTCAACTTTTATATTTTTCCTGTGGCATTTTATTGAAGCAACATAATTTGAGTAATCTTCCTGGTTAAGGTTAAACCTGTCGAGATCTTTCTGAGTGATATAATCGGCAAGGCAGACTGAGTCAATACTTCTGCCCTCCTTATTAGAAACAAAGTATGAACGCCCCTTGTTATTAAGAAAAAGATGAAGTATAACGCTGTTATATTTCGGGTCGCAGTTATGACCGTGGGTTATCCAGTCCTGATAATTCGTATCGATTTCAATATCACCGTTAAAAGTAAGTCCGCCTATCTGTAACTTTGCATTTTTATAATCGGGACCATCCAGATCATGGTCATGCGAACCATAATCAAGAACAATAATTCTATCACCATTCTGAGTTGTAAGAATATTATTAAGCAGACCTGATTCCCAAAGTCCATAAAGCGCTTTTTCACCAAAGGCATATAATTTCTTCATAATAAAAACCTCATATATGTCAAAAATACACAGATACTATCTTAAAAACCTTAAAATTTAATTAACACCCGCAATAAATCAGGGATTCAGAATTCTCTCAATCTCCTCATTAAGCGAAATAATTTCATTTCTTGAAGCGCGGGCAAACTCACGGCTGTTGTCCTTGTACAAAAGCGAACGGCTTACGTTAATCAGGAAGTTATCCTTGTCAACTAACTTAAAAGCATTAACCACGCGCTCAAGATTACCTCCCTGCGCACCAATGCCGGGGAGCAATACATTCAGACTGCCAAACGAGCCGATATTTTCTTCCAGCTCAGTTTCATTTGTAGCGCCAAAGACAATACCGCAATTATTAAACTGATTCCATTCCAGCGTTTTTTTTATAACTTTCTGATACAAGTATGAGCCGTCATCCATTTTCAGCTTTTCAAAATCATTTGAACCTTTATTGGATGTAAGAGCAAGGATATAACTAATTTTATCATGGTAATTTAGAAACGGCGCGATAGAATCCTCGCCCATATAGGCATGAAGCGTAACAGCATCCGCCCTGAAATAATCAAATACAGAGGCAGCATACATCTGGCTTGTGTTACCGATATCTCCCCTTTTGGCATCAGCGATAACCAGCATATCCTCCGGGATATATTCGATTGTCTGAAAAAGCGTTTCCATTCCTTCAATACCATATTTTTCATAAAAAGCAAAATTAAGCTTATAACTCGCTGCATATTTTTCAGTACAGTCGATTATTATTTTATTAAACTGAAGAATGGGATTATCTTCGGAATGAAGAAATCCCGGAATTTTACTTAAATCCGGGTCTAAACCAACGGCAATGTGTTTATTTTTAAGAGTTTTACCGAGCAGCTTTTCCTGTGAGGTCATAAGTATCCCTGATATTTAGAAAACAATAATAAAAAAATAATTTTGTAAAGAATAACTTATGGTAAGTTAATAATTCATACTATTAAAAACCAGTATCAAAACAAATTTGATTATTATTTTTTTCCTGTACCCGGCACCGTTATACATTCGCCTTTGAAAAACTTTGTAACTCTGAATTGAGCAGATGTTAAAATTCTTTATTGTAATCGGTATTTGTTTTATTTGGATAGTTCTTAATTACACGCTTAAACCTATAAATATCAGAATGATATATTGCCATATTCAATTGTCCGGGAAGGTTATCTTCTCCCGGTTTACATTTTTAATATCTTACATTATCATCATGTGCTCATGATTTGCGACATCTTTGAAAATCATAATAAAATTTAGTTCATAATAAAACTGACTGTACCGGGCATGGTAAAAAAACTCAGTTTATTAGCTGATACCCTCCTCACCGGCTAAGAATATCGTGGTTTTAACACAATTGACTTCCGGGAAGAAGAAATAAGAATCTTAAAATAAGCAAACAGAATGCCAGGATAGTCTGAAAGTGTTGATAAATACACTAAAAGAGTCAAAGAATACACTAAAAGAGTCGGCGAATACTCTTTTAGTGTATTTTAATACTCTCCGAGTGTATTTTAATACTCTCGGAGTGTATTTTAATACTCTCGGAGTGTATTTTAATACTCTCGGAGAGTCAAAGAATACACTAAAAGAGTATTTAAATACACTCCGAGTGTATTCTTTGACTCTTTTAGTGTATTCGCCGACTCTTTTAGTGTATTTAGCGATATTTTAATTCAGAACTTTTATTACGGCAGTCCTGAGGAGGTGTTATATATCAACGATGTGGCAACGCCCATCAGACAAAATAAAACTAAAATCCATATACAGCATACATAACCTGATAATATTGAGCCGGTGAGAAAATACATTGGCAACGGGAATCCGCCTGTTGAAGAACAGAAACAAAAAATAATAAAGTACTGATAAATCAGAGCATAATATCATAAATAACATATCTGTTTTCGATATTTTCAGTCATCATACAGCAGTTCAATACCTGATAATCACATCGCTGACCGGCCAGCGTGCTCTGAGGTTTAGCGTATCCGGATAGAAAATAAATCTGTCTGATTTAATAAACGGGTACGGCCTGCCGAAGGAGAAACCGGAAGCGGAATCTTTGCCCTGGTAACTCCATATCTGATATTTCCCAGGCTCCACTTTATTAAAGTCAAATTCATGCTTTTTACCTGTCTTCTTTTTATACACCGGCTTATCTTTCTCTATATTCTGAAGTACAACCTGAATATTATTGTCAGTCATACCTGCGCCGGGTATTACAATTCCGGAGACACCCGTAAATTCCTGTCCTGAAAATGTAGCAAAGGTATATCTGTAAACTGAGTCAGTCCGGTTGCCGGCAGCATCGGACAGGTTCTTCAGATTAATAGTTATTGAATAATCAGTTCCCGGCTTTAATTCAGCCATGATTCTGACCGTAAAGGAGGCATCGTCAATCATGCTTATTTTTATCGGCAACGCTGCGCCGGCTTTATCGGAGGCGTTGACAGACTGCCTTAATTTTAACGAATCAAACCCGTCATCATAGAAAAAACTAAAACCGGGACTTTTAACGTCAATATTATTGCTTCTGTCAGGCGGGATTGTTTTGATTAAAACCGGTGCGCTGGTATCCGGTTTAGCAGTAACCGTCAGCCTTGTGTAGTCAAAGTTAGTTTTATTACCGGTTTTATCGGTTATATTATTCGCTATAAGGAAAATATTGTTATGTTCGGAGAGAGAGTCAGCAACGGAAAGCACCATTTCATTTCTCTTTCCCCTGCCCCGGAAGCAGTATTTTGGTATTATCTTTTTATCTGCGGTCGAGTCAGACAGATAGAAATTATCAGCGGGATAAAGCAGACTGTCAACCGGCTCACTGAATTCGGCAAGAATATGAAAGCGGTCCGTCATCGCGGCTGAAAGCAGTCTCGGACTGATTGTATCTTCCTGCGCAAGGAAGAAGTTAAGATTCTTAAAGAGAGAATCATTTTCCGATAAGATTACATCCCTGTAAGGAGCGCCATAATGATTATCTCCGATATGATAGAGAAAATCCTTAAATTCATCTTTAACCGCAAAGATTCTGTAAGTATAACCAAAAGCCAGACCTGGCAATTGAAAAGCGCCGTCTTTCCCTGTCTGGGAGACATATACCGGTTTCATTTTAGACGGGTCAACTGTATCGGCAAAGTTAACCGTATAGGCATAAAGCATCGTCCCCGATGGATTTTCATCATATATATTGCCGAAAATCATTCCGCGGTCAATCCTGCCGCCGGTTGAGAATTTTAAGGAAAAAGCTTTTGCCATTCTGTTATGATTATTAAGATCGACAAGGTCGGTTCCTATGGTAAAAACATAAGTAATACTGTCTTTAAGCTTCTCCGGAAATTTTATATTAACAGAAGCACCATTCCAGTCGTATTCGAGTGGCGAATCGAAAGCAGGCGAGATAAAGACAGCAGCCTGAAGACTGGTTTTATCGACATATTCAGAAAACTGAAGCTCTATATGGTCGTCCTGGAAATTAGTCGTACCATTGGCGGGATAAACATCTGTTATTTCAGGCGGAATAATATCAACATCTCCCCCGCCCGGCGAAAGCTGGCTGGCACAGTCAGTCAGTATTATTGAACAGCATACCAGCAGGATTATTCTAAAAATTATCTTGACGTTTGTTTTTTGAGCCATTGTCTGTATTGGTTAACCAGTTTCAAGTGCTGGTTATAAGTTGATGAAAATTTATGCCCGCCCGAGCCGTCAGCGACAAAATAAATATACTCATGATGAGCCGGATAAAGTGCAGCCACAATAGCGGCGCGGCAGGGATTGTTAATCGGCCCTGGTGGCAGTCCGAAATTCATATATGTGTTATACGGTGAATTTATGTCGAGATCACTATTATAAAGTCTCTTCCACTTCCCCATTCTGGCGTACTGAACCGTAGGGTCTGCCTGAAGTTTCATCCCTTTATTAAGTCTGTTGTAATAGACTCCGGCAATTGTTGAATACTCATCAGGTTTAGTCGATTCACCTTCTATGATTGAAGCAATGGTAAGTACTTCCGTTGCACTAAGCCTGACGTTGCGTGCCCTTTGTTTTAGTGAATCGGTAAAGAATTTATTAAACTCAATGTTGATTTTCTGAAAGATTTCTTTAGCCGGGGTATTCCGGTAAAAGTAATATGAGCCGGGAATAAGGTATCCCTCAAGTGAAGGCGCACTTATACCAAGCTTATTCATGAATATCTTATCGTGGCATAGTCTGATAACCCCGGCTGAATCAAGATTTATTTTTTCCTGCAACTGATGGGCAGCTTCAAATATTGTAATACCCGGATAAATATCTATTAATAAGGGGACTTCCCTTTTACCGAGTATAAACAGCTCAAGCAGTTCGATATAGCTTAAGCCATTAGGAATCAGATAACGTCCGGCTTTAATAGTTCTTCCGCCTCCAAGTATAAAACCTACAGCCCGCATATTTACCCTGCCTGGGATGATGCCGTGTTCATATAGCGAATCAATCATACTGTTAATGGTTTCGCCCCGCTTTATCTCAAAAGTAACAGGCTCCGGCTGAGAATAGTTGTTTGGAGTAAAAAATGTATAGACAAGCAGAGCAAGCACAATAAAAAAAAAGGCAGCGACATAATACGAATCTCTTTTAGCAAGTAGCTTACTCATACCGGCTTTATATCTTCGCTTTTAGGAGTGTCTGAATTTCTGATAAGCTTATGGCTTTCAGCATTTTGGATTGCACGGGACTGGTCGAGAACTCGTTCATAAATTCTATAAATTGCTTCCTCTGTAAGCGGTCCCTGGTTATTCTGGTTTATTTTCCCGATTACCTGTCGTTCACGTTCAGGGTTATATGTAGGCTGGTCAAGAGATGTCTTTATTCTGCCAATCATGACGGCTGATTTCGTGCGCTGATTTAAGATACGGACAAGCATCCTGTCGAAAAAGTCCACTTTGTTGCGCAGTTTTTTTAACAGCTTTTCTTTTTCCACAACCGAAAGAGATTCAAGCCGTGAGAATTTTAATTTAATAAAATTATTTTTCATTAGGTATAAATGTATTGGATTTTAACCCCGGGAAGGCGTTGTAATCAAAATTATAGCGTTTCCCCGACTGATAAACCTTACTCCCGCGGTAAGCTATCATTGCGGCATTATCACCGCAGTAAACAAAGTCAGGTATTACGATTTTCTTCTTATATTTTTGTGCAAGGTCAGTTAAAGCGTTTCTTAGTGCCCTGTTCGCAGCTACTCCGCCTGCAAGCGAAAGAGATTTAATATTAAATTCCTTCAGAGCTTTCTCGGTATTTTTAATTAAAGATTTTATGGCAATATACTGAAATGAAGCCGCGATGTCAGGAATATCAGACTCCGGCACAATCTTTTCCATTCCGTAATTATGCTGAAGATACCTTAATACTGCGGTTTTAAGTCCGCTGAAGGAAAAGTCATAAGGATTTTTAAGATTAGCTACAGGGAAAGGAATTTTAAGCGGGTCGCCGGATTCCGCAGACTTCTGAATCTTTGGTCCGCCCGGATAACCAAGCCCCAGCATTTTGGCAGTTTTATCAAAAGCTTCACCGGCCGCATCATCGACCGTTGAACCAAGTTTAATAATCTCCTCATCGCTGTTTACTATCAGAAGCAACGTATGCCCCCCCGAAACAACAAGTGTCAGCACAGGAAACTCCGGTTTCTCTTCCATCAGAAAACCTGAATATATATGCCCCTCAATATGATTAACAGGAACAAAAGGTTTTTTTAACGAATATGCAAGAGATTTTCCAAATGTAAGACCTACAAGCAACGCCCCGATTAGTCCCGGACCCGCCGTGGCACATATTAAATCAATATCTTTCAGCTCTATACAGGATTGTTTTAATGCATTCTTAAGCAAAGGAACAATTATCTGAAGATGCGCCCTGCTCGAAAGCTCAGGAACAACACCTCCATAGTTTACATGAAAATCCTGCGATGAAATTAAATTGCTGGTTAATTTATCATTGGAAATGACTGCGACTGAAGTCTCATCACACGAACTTTCTATTCCTAATACATTCATTATCTAAACGTCAATATACTCTTTGTGATATACCATGCCATCCGTGGACTTTCCGGATGCACAGCTAATTTCTCTCTCAGTCATAATCTTAATCATCTTCCATAAAGCGCTTAAGATTATAATTATGAGTATGATTAAGAAAATTACAGACCATATACCCATTTCCCTTTAGTCTTCTGACCGGGTATTGATACCAGTATTCACTAAAAGGCACATAAAATTTTAAAATTTATCATGATTAAAATAGTTGATAAGGCTTTATTAAGCAACCACTCAATGCTATTAATCAGCATGATATCAGAACTTACAACTGTTTAATATAACTGCCTGCCAGACGGGCAAAAAAAAAGGCGAAGATAACTCTTCGCCTTTTTATTACAGACAGATATTCTGTTAGTACATTCCGTCCATTCCGCCCATACCACCAGGAGGCATAGAAGGAGCTTTATCAGCTTCCTTCTTCTCATATACAACAGCTTCTGTTGTAATAAGAAGTGCGGCAACTGAAGCAGCATTTTCAAGAGCTGTTCTTGATACTTTAGTAGGATCGAGAACGCCGGCTTTAAGCATATTTTCATATACTTCTGTAGCGGCATTGAAACCAAAATCATCCTTGCCTTCAAGAACTTTATTCAGAACTACTGAACCTTCAAGACCGGCATTATTTACAATCTGCCTTAATGGTTCTTCAAGTGCCTTCTGAATTATCTTGATGCCGGTTGTCTGGTCAATGTTTTCGCCTTCCAGACCATCAAGCTGTTTGATAGCTCTTACAAAAGCAACACCACCGCCAGGAACGATACCTTCTTCAACCGCAGCGCGGGTAGCGTGCAGAGCATCTTCAACGCGGGCTTTCTTTTCTTTCATTTCAACTTCTGTAGCTGCGCCAATCTTCAGAACAGCAACGCCGCCAGAGAGTTTCGCAAGTCTTTCCTGTAATTTTTCTTTGTCATAGTCAGATGTTGTCTTTTCAATCTGCGCTCTGATTTCATTAATTCTTTTCTTAATCTCACTACTTTCGCCGGCACCTTCAACGATTGTACAGTTATCTTTGTCAATAACAATTTTCTTGGCTTTACCAAGATAAGAAACTGTAGTGTTTTCAAGCTTAAAGCCGCGTTCTTCAGATATGACAGTACCAGCTGTAATAACTGCAATATCTTCAAGCATAGCTTTTCTTCTGTCGCCAAAACCAGGAGCTTTAACAGCGGCAACTCTTAAAGTGCCTCTTAATTTATTTACTACCAGTGTAGCAAGAGCTTCGCCTTCAAGATCTTCAGCGATGATAAGAAGTGATTTACCCTGTTGTGCAACTTTTTCAAGTACGGGGAGTAAATCCTTCATAGCCGAAATTTTCTTATCATGGATAAGAATGAAAGGATCTTCAAGAATCGCTTCCATTGTTTCAGCATCAGTTACAAAGTAAGGAGAAAGATAACCGCGGTCAAACTGCATACCTTCAACAACTTCCAGAGCAGTATCAGTACCCTTTGCTTCTTCAACCGTGATAACGCCGTCTTTACCAACTTTTTCCATAGCATCAGCTATAAGATTGCCGATTGTCTTATCATTGTTAGCTGAAATACTGCCAACCTGAGCGATTTCATTTCTGCCTTCAACTTCGCGGCTGATTGATTTCAGGTATTCAACTACTTTAGTAACCGCTAGATCAATACCTCTTTTCAAATCCATTGGATTCGCGCCGGCTGTTACATTCTTCAGGCCTTCTCTGTAGATAGCCTGAGCAAGAACAGTAGCCGTAGTGGTACCATCTCCGGCAACATCGCTTGTCTTTGATGCGACTTCCCTAACCATCTGGGCACCCATATTTTCAATTGGATCTTCCAGTTCAATTTCCTTAGCAACACTTACGCCGTCTTTAGTAACGGTTGGAGCGCCAAATTTTTTATCTAAAATTACATTTCTTCCTTTTGGTCCGAGCGTAGCTTTAACGGCATTGGCTAATTTATCAACGCCTCTTTTTAGTCCGCTTCTCGCCTCGGAATCAAATACAATCAGTTTTGAAGCCATTTTTATTATTCCTTATTGTTAGTTATTAATAATCCCAAAAATATCGCTTTCACGCATGATAAGATATTCATCGCCATCGACATTAATCTCTGTGCCTGAATATTTTCCATACAATACCTTGTCGCCAGCCTTAACAGTCAAAGCTGTTACTTTGCCATCCTCAGCAGCTTTACCAGCGCCAACGGCAATAACGATGCCTTCAACTGGTTTTTCCTTAGCGGTATCCGGTAAGATAATGCCACCCTTTGTTTTTTCTTCAGCCTTTGCAGGTTGGACAATTACTCTGTCACCTAAAGGTTGGATTCTGAAATTAGCCATGTTACCTCCTAAACTTAAATTTGTAAACTGTTAATTAATTGCTAGCACTCACAATCATCAAGTGCTAAATTAACAATTTTTAGATTCCTTGTCAATATTTCTTCTATATTTTTTTTATAATTGTGCTACTCGGGCAGCTGATTTTTATTCCGGTACCGCGAAACATGACAAATCAGAAGAATTATAGTATCCGCTCAGAATATAGCGCGTTGTCTTCATAATAATAATCTTACTCATAGCCTTACCCGCTTCATGAAAAATGAATAAGATTTAGAAATAAGACAATCCTGTTTTTTTGGATATGATTTAGAATAACCCGTCAATCGACAAATAACGCTCGCCTGTATCATAGTTAAAAGCAAGAATTACGCTGTTATCCTTAATATCCGGCAGATACTTGGCAACAGCCGCAAGTGAAGCGCCCGATGATATTCCGACAAATATACCTTCCTCTTTTGCCGCTCTTACAGCATATTCAAATGCCTGTTCTTTACTAACCTGAATAATGCCGTCAAGCAGGTCAGTTCTTAATATACCTGGTACGAAGCCCGCCCCGATGCCCTGAATAGGATGCGGGCCTGGTTTACCCCCGCTTAATACAGGCGAAAGTTCAGGCTCAACAGCATATACTTTCAGAGAAGGGAATTTTTCTTTCAGAACCTCAGCCACACCAGTGATATGACCTCCCGTGCCAACGCCGGTAATTAAATAATCAATTCCTTCGGGAAAATCCTTCAAGATTTCCTGAGCCGTAGTTTCGCGGTGCGCCTTTACATTTGCCGGATTATCAAACTGCATCGGGGTCCATACCTTCGGGTTTTCAGCCGCGATTTCTTTTGCCCTCTCGATTGCTCCCTTCATCCCCTTTTCTTTAGGCGTAAGTTCAAGTTTTGCACCATAAGAAGCCATTATCCTTCTTCTTTCAACCGACATCGATTCAGGCATTACAAGCGTAATCTGATATTTCTTAACGGCAGCTACAATTGCAAGCCCTATCCCTGTATTACCGGAAGTCGGCTCAACAATAATACTGTCTTCCTTAAGTATTCCTTTTTCTTCCGCATCCTCGATCATTGCTAAAGCAATTCTGTCCTTAATGCTTCCACCTGGATTCGAACGCTCAAGTTTATACCATACTTCCACTCTTGACGAGAAAAGATTGTTTATTCTTACATGCGGCGTGTTACCAATTGTTTCTAAAATGTTATTTACTTTCATAAGCTCCTTCTGTAATTTTTGGATGAATTATACTAACAAACATTATTAATTAAATTTTCTATAAACATATATATGAGGGAAGTTCCCTCTAAAAAGGCAATTATACATATACGGAAAAATATTTTCCCGGCTACAGATACTGACCAGAGTTAACGTTAACACTAAAAAGTCGGTTTCGACACTAAAAGAGTCGGCGTTGACACTAAAAGAGTCGGCGCCGACTCTTTTAGTGTCAAAATGCCCTCCGGACTCTGTTACCTGTTAAAAGGGAGACTCCTCCACACTTTTTTTTTAATAGCTTTCATCATCTGAAGGAAATTGTCTGTCTTTAATATCCTTAACATAATTTTTCACAGCATTAACCATAGTATCTGCAAGTTCGGCATAATGTCTTACAAACCTTGGATGGAAGTCAATATTGAGACCGAGCATATCCGGAGTAACTAATATTTGTCCATCGCAGTATTTGCCGGCTCCGATGCCAATGGATGGTATGGAAATACTTTCTGTAACTTTCTTAGCAAGCTCAGCCGGAATTTTTTCAAGCACGACAGCAAATGCGCCGGCTTCTTCCAGTGCTTTAGCATCATTAAGAATCTGTTTAGCTTCATGCTCATCCGTGCCGCGTGCTTTATAAGTCCCAAACTGATGTATGCTCTGGGGAGTAAGTCCGATATGCCCCATTACAGGAATACCGGCATCGGTAATTTTTCTTACAGTCTCAGCTACCCTTTGACCGCCTTCAAGTTTAACACCACCTGCGGGAGTTTCTTTTAATATACGGCCGGCATTACGAAAAGCCTCGTCAATATTGGTCTGATAAGACATAAAAGGTAAATCAACAACTACCATAGCGCGGTCAACGCCTTTGGCAACGGCTTTTGTATGATATATCATTTCATCCATCGTAACAGGCAAAGTAGTTTCATTTCCCTGAAAAACATTGCTTAACGAATCACCAACAAGAATCAAATCGATGCCCGCCTGATCGAGAAGCTTTGCGGTAATAAAATCATAAGCCGTCAGCGCTGCGATCTTAATACCATTTACTTTGGAAAGGTAAAGAGTCTTTGTAGTTATTTTTCTAAAGTCAGTGTAGGTGCTCATTATTTATACTTATTTTAGTTGAGATGTCTTTGTACTGAAGACTATTTTCCTTAAATGAAAAATCAAATTCTGCTTCAATACCTTTAATGACTGACTCAGTTAATCTGATGTAATCAGTCTTTTCGTTTAATATACTTTCTATATCAATTGTTTTATGATTTAGTTCTTCTTTAAGAAGTTCAATTTCCCGCGGTTCATAATTAAGATAATTAATAAGTCCGAGATGATAGTTTCCGCAGAGTATCGAACCATGCTGAAGAATAACTCCGCCCATTTTGCGCTGAGCGCTACCAATAAGCTTCTTTCCCTTAAACTTAACTTCACTCTTTGCTGTACTTGCGAAACACATTGCACCGGACGGGTCTTTAAGCAGACTGGCAAAATCCGGCTGAAGAGTTTCAAGCTCAGCATCATACAGCCCTTTGCTGTAAAGCCTGAGTCCGCTTACGAGAGCAAGGCTTATTCTTCTGTATATCTCCGTTGAAGTAAGTCCTGATGAAGCCGGAATGATAACTGAGTAAGTAAGTTCTTCAGCGTGAAGAATAGCGCGGCCTCCGGTTGGTCTTTTGACAACATCAATGCCGGAGAGTCCGGTTTTACGAATATCAATATCTTCAAATTTTTGGTTTGCGCCGAGTGAAATGCAGTATGGTTCCCATCTGTAGAATCTCAGGTATGCTTCATCATCAAAACATTTTTGTACAAGTTCAATATCATAGTCCATATTGAACCTGCCTGTATTAAGTCCGGTATTTATTAAGTTCCATTTCATTTACCGATAATGCCGCGTTTGCTCCTGCCTAAGAAATCGAGAACAACTCTTACACGTGGATTAGCTCCGAGTTCTTCTTCTACTTTTAATCCTGCCTGAGAGAAATTCAGTCCTGAATTATAAATATAAGTATAAGCTTGCTTTAGGCTGTGAATATCATCACTACTGAAGCCACGGCGTCTGAGACCGACAATATTAAGCCCGGCGTATTTTAAAGGTTCATATCCGGCAAGTACAAAAGGAGGAACGTCCTTAACAACTCTGAAAGCGCCGCCAATCATTGCATGCTGCCCGACTTTGCAGAACTGGTGCACCGGGGTCATACCGCCGATGATAACAAAGTCTTCAATCTCAACATGACCGGCAAGCTGAACGCCGTTGGCAATTATGCAGTTATCGCCAATCGTACTGTCATGCGCAACGTGGGAATATGCCATTAGCAGACAGTTCCTGCCAATACTGGAAAAGCCGGTTTCAAGAGTGCCGCGATGAAGGGTTACAAATTCATGAATAGTTGTGTTATCGCCAATAATAAACCGCGTCGGCTCACCCTTAAATTTTAAGTCCTGCGGAACATGCGCAATTGAAGAGCACTGGAATATCCTGACGTTACTGCCTAAACGGGCACCATCGTAAAGTACTGCATGAGGACCAATGCTACAGCCGTCATTTATTTCCACATCATCATGGATGACAGCATAGGGACTGATGGTAATATTGTTACCAAGTCTTGCCTTACCGCTGACAATAGCGGTTGGATGAATGTTGTTCATAATATTTATTTTATTGATTTACAATTTATTTTTGGCAGTATGTATTTATTATTTCCCATCCTTAGGCTTATCAACAATAGCAGCCATAAATTCCGCCTCAGTTACCAGTACATTATCAACGTAAGCTTTGCCTGACAAAGTTGCAGTCTTACTTCTACGGTTGATAAGCTCAATCTCCATAACGAGAGTGGCACCCGGCAGTACAGGTTTTCTGAACTTCGCATTATTTATTTGCATAAACATAATAAGTTTTTCAGACGGGTCAGGGAAAGCGTTTAGCAGAAGTATTCCGCCGGTCTGTGCCATCGCTTCAAGAATAAGCACACCGGGCATAATCGGCTGGTCAGGGAAATGACCGGGGAAGAAAGGTTCGTTGATGGTAACGTTTTTAATACCCACAACTTTTTTATCAAGTTCAAGATGGGTAATTTTATCTACTAAGAGAAACGGATATCTGTGAGGCAGTATTCTTTGAATTGCGTTAGCATCAAATACAACGCCTTCAGTTTTAATAAACTGATATTTCTTAACAAGTTTTTTCTGCTGATATAATTTTCTTATCTGCTTTGCAAATTCAACATTTGCCTTATGACCAGGACGGGCAGCAAGTATCTGTGCTTTAAGCGGTGCGCCTATAAGGGCAAGATCGCCAAGCATATCTAGTAGTTTATGGCGCACAGGTTCATTCTTAAATCTTAAAGTCTTATCATTAAGGAATCCTGTATTTCCAAGATTAATCTGTCCTTCAAATCCTATCTTTACGCTTAGTTCATCGAGTTCCTTCTGATCGACTTTCTTATCTACAATAACAACAGCGTTATCAAGACTGCCACCTTTAATAAGTCCGCGGTCTGCAAGCATTTCGATTTCGCTTAAGAAACTAAATGTTCTTGCAGGAGCAAATTCTGTTAAGAATTCTTTTTCAAGGTCAAATAATCCGCTGTGCTGACTGCCGAGTGCAGGATTCTGATAATCAACCATTACGGTTACACGAAAATTATCCAGAGGCAGGGCAACAATATCAGTCTGAAGGTCTTCGTTATGATACTGAACTGTTTCATCAATAATAAGATAATCCTTAGGAGCGCTCTGCTGTTGAAAGCCAGCTTTGCAAAGTATGTCTGTATATGGCAACGCACTGCCATCACCAATCGGCGGTTCTATGCCGTTAAGCTCAATTATAATATTATCAATCTGTAAACCAACGACAGATGCAAGCACATGTTCAACCGTATGAACCTTAACCTCTCCAATTCCAATCGTAGTTCCTCTGGAAATGTCAATTACATTTTCAGCAAATGCAGGTATTTCGGGATTACCGCTGATATCAGTTCTGACAAATTTAATCCCACAATTTTCTCCCGCAGGCTTAAATATCATTGTACAGAATGTTCCGGTATGCAAACCTCTGCCTGATAATGAAACTTCGTTCGCAATTGTTCTCTGTAACTCCAACATCAAATAATTCCCCTTTCACTCAGTTTATTAAGTTTTTCATTAAGTTCGTTTACTTTTTTTTCAAGTTCTTTAATTTTTTCAGCCTGAGCGGGCAGATTTCGGACATACGCCTCAAGCTTTAGAGTATTTTTAATTTCCTGCGCCGGTGATCCGAAATATGTTCCTGGCTTAGTAATAGCTTTTGAGATACCTGACTGTGCGCCAATCATTACCCGGTCAGTAATCTCAATATGTCCTGTGATGCCAGCCTGTCCGCCAATCATACAGTTATGTCCGACCTTAACGCTACCGGCAATACCGCTCTGAGCCGACATAACCGTGTTCTCTCCAACCGTTACATTGTGAGCTATCTGTACAAGGTTATCAATCTTAACGCCTTTCTTTATTACAGTAGCACCTACTGAAGCGCGGTCAACCGATACATTGGAACCAAGCTCGACATCATCTTCAATTATTACAATACCTATCTGAGGTATCTTCTGAAATATACCATTTTTATCAGGAGTAAAACCAAATCCATCCGAGCCGATAACGGAGCCTGAATTTATAATTACATTATTTCCTATTCTGCATTTTTCCCTGATGGTAATATTAGGAAAAAAAAGGCAGTTATCACCTACTTCGACTTCGTCCATTAACACGGTATTGTGAAATATCTTAACATTATCGCCTATCCTGCAGCCATTTGAGATTACAACATTCTTTCCGACAGCAACATTTTCACCTATAACCGCACCCTTATCAATCGAAGCGGAAGCATCAATCCCGGCAAGCGGAAACTCAGGCTTAAAATAAAGGTTAACTACTTTTAGAAATGCTGTGCTGGGATTGTCAACTTCAATATATGAAATATCTCTTCTTCTTTTTGAGAAGCCGGGTTTAACTATTATAGCTGAGGCTTCTGTGGATTCAAGATATTTTTCGTAGGCAGGTAAATAAAGAAATGTAAGATCACCGGATTTGGCTTCTTCAATTTTCGCAATGTTTTCTATTAAAACATTTTCATCACCTATAAGTGCGCCGCCGACCAGGTCGGCGACATCTTTTAATTTTATCTTCATCAATTGTCATTTTAATTTTTCGAGAACATAATTTGTTATATCGTATTTCTCCTTAGCATATAGAAAAAGCACATCACCGCTTCTGTCAAAAACGAAATCCAAACCCTGTTCTTCTGCAACTTTTTTAATAGCGTCAAAAACTCTGTTCTGAACCGGTTTCATGAGTTCATCCTGCTTCTGAAATAACTCGCCGTTGGTGCCGAACTTCTTCTGCCGGTAGTCATTCATCTTTTCTTCAAGCTTCACCAGTTCGCCTTCATTTTCGGCTCTTGTCTGATCGCTCATAATAAGCTTGCGCTTTTCATAATCGTCATATTTATCTTTCCAGTCTTTTTCAAGCCTGTTAAGTTCAGCCTGCCAGTCCTTTATTATTGCGTCAAGCTTCTGCTGCGCATCCTGGGCATCGGGCAGTTTATCCATTATCGTATCGCTGTCCACATAACCAATCTTAGGCTGACTGTTTGCAATTTGCGTAAAACCAAAGAAGAAGAATACTGTAATTAGGAAGGCATATTTTTTCATTTAATACCCGTTAATAAGGAGTAATTTTTATTTTTTTGTCCGTATTTTGTCAAGAACTTTAAACGTAACATCATAAGCAGAATCAGCAAACAATAAAAGAACATCGCCGGTCTTGTCAAAAATAAAATTCATACTTTCATCTTTAGCCACATCCTGGATGCCTTTAAGAATCTTTTCCTTTACAGGTGCAAACAGTTCTTCCTGCTTCTTAACCAGTTCACCCTGCTGACCAAACTTAGTCTGTTTGAAGACTTCCAGTTCCTGTTGTTTTGCAACAATAGCCTGTTCGCTTTCTTTCTTCCTGTCGGCTTTCATTGTATTCTGCTGTTTCTGATAATCAGAGTACATTTGCTGTAACTGACCAGTCATACTGTCAGCCTGAGCATAATATTTTTTTGTCATATCATCCAGTAATCCCTGTGCTCTTATTGCCTCCGGCAAGGCTTTCATGATAGTCTGCGAATCAACAAAACCAATTTTCTGAACTGAAGCTGTCTGCGCAAATAAATTTAATGATACGAAAGTAACCATGGCAATGGTTAATAGAACTTTTTTCACCTTTTTTTCCTCTATGTTTTGTTTTTGTTAAAAGCCTTTACCGAACTGAAAATGGAAAAGCCATTCGGGGTCTTTGCCATTAATGCTCTTTCTGTCAAAACCGTAACCGAAATCAAATCCAATAAGTCCTATCGGATTAATAAGAAGTCTTGCACCAACGCCGACTGATCTTTTAAGATCAAACAGATTAGCATCATTGCTTATATTCTGAAATACATTGCCTGCCTCAGCAAATGCAAGCACATAAATCGGAATAGGTTCCAAAGCAAGAGCTGCTCTTAACTCACCCGTATATCGTATAATCACATTACCGCCCTGCGGCGTGCCACTTGCGCTTATTGGACCAATCGAATTATCGTCATATCCTCTAAGCGGAGTAGATGGCAAACCTGTACTCATACCGCTGCCACCCATAAAATATCTCTCAACCGGGTTTATCTTCGATTTTGTCGGAGTATCAAGTTCATTTAAGAATCCAAAATCAGCCAAAGCATAAAGAGCTACACGGTTCGTATTAAACAATCTTTTATACCATTCAGATTTAAACTGTATCTTATAGAAATTCAAATCACCCGGTAAAAATGGGCCGCCCGACAGCTGTGCGTCAAGAGAAATATTCGAACCTGTTGAAGGAAATATCGGATTATCAATATTCCTTCTGCTTACATTCAAACCTAATGTAACCTGCTGAGACTTTCCTCTGGCATATAAAGAATAGGAACCATCAGGATAATTAATATTATTATTCTGATATCTTAGGAAACCTGATACATTAAAATAATGGTCAGGCCATGTAAGTCTGCGTCCAAGTCTGACCGTTCCGCCGTACTGTCTTAAATCATAATAATAACTCTGCTTTGTATCAAATACTTCAAAACCTAAGAGCGTTGGAGTATCCATCAGCCAGGGTTCGGTAAAGCCAAGTGTAAATGTCTGATAATAATTACCAACACCAAACTGCCAGTTAAAATCAAGAATCTGTCCGCCACCTAAAGAGAAAGGATGCTCCATCGAAAAGTTCTTTAACGTAACGCCAATTGATCCGCTCATACCGAAACTTCCGCTGTAACCAACAGATGCATTCAGATAATCACTTGACTTTTCTTCTACTTTATAAGTAATGTTTACCGTGCTGTCATCAGCCGGAAAATAATCTGCGCCTTCTTTATAAAGCTTCTCAACATTAAAGAACGACAGATTAGCCAGCTGCTGAAGCGATGTATATAAAGCACTGCGGCTGAAGTAATCCGTTGGTATTGTATATAACTCTCTTCTTATAACTTTGTCTTTCGTTTTGTCATTGCCGTTAATGTCAACCCTGCCAATCTTAAACTGATTATTCTCAGTAACCTTAATGCTAATATCAATTGAATCGGCTCCTATCTTATATTCCGTTGCTTTAAGGCCGGACATCAGGTAGCCGTTGTCCTTATACATACCGTCCACATCTGACTGTTTTTCATTTCCATGAAGATTCTGCATAAATTTTTCGTAGTTATACACTTCACCCTTGTTTACGCCCAGTCTTTCATTAAGCGTTTCTGTTTTGAAAACAGTATTACCTTCCCATAAAATGTTTCTGATCTTATACTGCGGACCTTCAAAAACATCTATATGTGCTTCAACATCTTTTTTATCATTGGAATAAATAAGCGAGTCAGTAAGAATTTCAAAATCGCGGAAACCCTTCTTCTTATAGAAATCCGTCAGTAATTTTCTGTCTTCTTCATACTTCTTTTTATTGAGCTTTGAACCACTCCAGAACTTCCACCATTTTTTTTCGCTGGTTTCACTAAAAACGCCTTTAAGTTCATCATCTTTAAAGAAATTATTCCCTGTAAAGGAAATCTTCCTTACAACGACTTTATCCCCTTCCTGAATCTTATACTTAACAAGAATTCTTTCCTTAAGCTTTGCTGTCAGACTGCTCGGATTATCTTTAATGTTATAAGTATTTTTATATTCATCTGAGAAATCATTTACATTATGCCATGTAGCTGTAATCTCATCATCAGTAGTATCGGCGCTTAATAATATATATTCCTGCGGATTAATTATGGCATTAAGCAGGCCTTCTTCTTCGTATAAACTGCTTATTCTTGTCTTTGCGTTCATCAGATCCTGCGGCTTTAATATTTGTCCGCGAGTAAAACTAACCTTCGCCTCAATATCTTTATCTGATATATCATCGTTGCCTTCAAAAACAACTTTTTCGACTCTCGGATATTCCTTTACCTTTATTAAAAGAAAAACACCCTGCTCGATTTGCTTATCCACAACAAGCTGAATATCGGAAAAAATGTTAAGCGACCAAAGCTGCCTGATGGCATTGATAGTCTGATCGCCTGGCATTTCAAGTTCATCGCCAATTTTAAGACCGCTGTTGGCTATTATAGTCGCAGCATCCGCCGATTTATTCCCTTCGACCGTCAGTCCTAAGATTTTATAACGGACTCTTCCGGTCTGAGCATAAGAAAAATTAGTAAAAACAAAACAGAGCAACAATAAAACAAAAACAACTGACTTTTTAGGATAAGTTTTGAGCATTCGGTAAACCTTTTAAATTCTTCGATATTTGTTCACTTACAAGACCAAACCTTCGTTCCCTTTTCTGGTAGTCTTCAATCGCTTCATAAAGCCTGCTTCTGGTAAACTCAGGCCATAATACATCGGAAACATATATTTCCGAATAAGCTATCTGCCATAAAAGAAAATTACTGACACGATACTCCCCGCCGCTTCTTATCAAAAGGTCCGGATCAGGCATGTTTCTGGTTGTCAGATGAGCCGATAAAAGTGATTCATCAATTTCATCTACGCTTATTTCTCCACGTTTAACAAGCTCGGCAATTTTCCTTACCGATTCGATTATTTCCCAGCGGCTGCCATAGCTTAATGCAAGATTAAGCGTCATAACTCCATTGTCTGCTGTTTTTTTCATCGCGTTGTTAAGTTGGTTCTGTACCAAGTCAGGCAGCGAGCTTCTGTTGCCAATAGTCGTAAGCCTTACGCCATTGGAATGCAGTTCGTCCGTTTCATTCTGCAGACTCCTTACAATAAGCCTCATTAATGTAGAAACTTCATCCTTGGGTCTTTTCCAATTTTCCGTAGAAAAAGTATATAGCGTGAGATACTTAACTCCAAGTCCGACACAAGCCTTGACGATATCCCTTACGGTTTCGACTCCCTGTTTATGCCCTGCAGCTCTCGGCAGACCCCGCTGACGCGCCCATCTGCCATTACCATCCATGATAATAGCAATATGCGCCGGTATATTACCTGATTGCTTAAGTGACTCCTGGAACTGTGCATCCTGATCTTTCTGCGCTTTTGCCAATTTTACTCTATGATATCAATTAGATGTCAAAAAATACCTTAACATACTTAAAATGTCAAGGTAATAGACATCTATTCGAAGCGGAAATCCGGCACTTCATTAACCGCTCATTTAATTATGCGGTTGCCAAAAAAGCAAACAGCCTTTCGGCCGGCCGGTCTTGTAGTGGTAGGATTTTCACTTAGACATACCTATATAAATATTTGTTTCTGATTTTCGATAAATTATTTTTCGAGCTGAAGAAGTCAGATTATTAAGAATATTCGGGGACTTTTTCTTTCGTGAAGCAGCCGGAGCATTACATCTCACCCGTAATGCTCTTTTAAGTCCAAAGGCGGGTTAAATAAGTTCTATAAGGATTTGATAAAATCCTCATAGCTCCGGGTCTTATACGCGTCTTCGTTTATAAAGCGGAGTATTTTTATCATTTCTTTACTTTCGATATACCCGGGGACAACTGTTATCGGCTTCTGATTTTCATCAAGGAATAAAGTCGCAGGAAATTCCGTTATGCCAAACTCGCGGGCAAGCTGTTGTTCCGTGTAATTTACGCTGTTATAGGTTAGTGATTCATCAGCTTCAGCGTTCAGTTTAACGGAAATGAAATTTGCATTAAGATATTTCACAATTTCCTTATCGCTATAAGTATTTTGGTCCATCTTTTTGCACCAGCCGCACCAGTTAGTATAAACATCAATAAGCATTTTTTTCCTGCCTGTCTTACTTTGCTTTACACCCTCGTTAAAGTTCTTCCATTTTGTGCCCCCTTTTTCTCCCATAGCCAGGCTTGCGGCAATGCCAAGGATTATAAAAAGCGCTGCTATAAAAATTATATTTCTTTTCATGAATATTCCTTTAGTTTTTTTTTATGTATCCGGTATGATACTTTAGTCTGGAAAAAGATTCGAATAGTCTGACACAATTTATCGAAATATTATTATTTCAGCTGCGAAGTAAATCAATAGTTTTTTGAAAAACTGTTTCGCAGGTTATTGCTGCCTTTTCTTCAAATCTGCAAAGTTTAGGATCATCATTACATATTAGTCCGCAATGATTCCCTTCGGGCATTATAATTACTGATTTATTGCCTTTGGGACCCCAAAGTTCAGGCGAACATGCCGTCATAGGACAAAAAAGAGAAAGCGTCTTAACTTTTAATGCCGCGGCTATGTGCATTGGTCCGGTGCTTGCCGAAATAAGAATATCCAAAGCTGCAAAATTTAGAAGAGAATCTCTTAACGTAAGTTTTTTATTTGGATAAGAAACCCCTTCGATTCCGTCCACCATTTTATCTGGAGAATTATCTGTAATTACTACTTTTATTCCTTCACGTTTTTTTAAGATATGGAGAAGTTCAACATATTTTTCAGGAG
Organism: Ignavibacteria bacterium; assembly: GCA_037140715.1. Lineage (GTDB taxonomy): Bacteria > Bacteroidota > Ignavibacteria > Ignavibacteriales > SURF-24 > JAUZPB01. Next base: position 3,402 of record JBAXDX010000012.1, on the reverse strand, counting down.
TCCAGTTTGGAGCCGAACCTCCGCTTGAAGCATGTATGCCGACAATCATCCCGCCGTGCGGAGCTAATTTCTCTCTGATTATTCCTGCTTTAATCTTTTCATATTCGGTAAGATGAATTTCTGTGTCAATGTTTTCGGTTACTACTCCTGTTTTCCTTGCTAAATCCATACAATAATCAGCTTCATGCCGGAGCGGGAAATAATTATTGCGCGATACGCTTCTGGTAAACGTTATAAACTGATAGAATTTATGCCCTGAACCAATCCTGGTTCTTATTCCGGCAAGAAAAAGCATATAGTTAATTTCTTTATTCGGCAAAAGCATCAGCGCATGTGTAAATTTATGTTTTTTAATTTCTTTTAACTTAGTAAGAAAGTCTTCATCTGGATTATCAGGGTCATATATAATTATTGCATCGACATGGGGGTTATTAAGATAAATATCCTTTGTATATGATCTCAGTAAAACAGCAATGTAACAATCAGGATATTTTATTTTAAGCTCACGGGGTATCGGAGTCGATAAAACAACATCGCCTATTCTGTCAGGACGAGATATTAAAATACGCAGCTGACCCATCGAATGTTCTGTTAATCCTTTTTTTTTGTTATTTTTTCGGCATGAATAAAAAGATAGCAATTTTAACCAGCGGACACCCCCCTTATGACGAAAGAATTTTTCATAAAATCGGTATGACCTTCCTGAAATACGGGTACAAAGTTAATATAATCTGCTCTACTTTGAAAGCAGATAAAATAACCGAAGAGATTCACCTTAACGGCTTCGATGGCAGCGGTCTGCCAGTAAAAGAGAAAATCGGACGGTTTATTAAACTGCTTTCACAGTTCAAACCGGAAAAGATTATCTGCTGCGAGCCGGTAACGCTGGTAGCGGCGTCGGTTTATAAGCGGATATCCAATTCAAAAGTTATTGTTTTTGCCGATATAACCGAGTGGTACCCGGAAAATGTGGCGAATAAGCTTCATGGCGTTAAACGTATTATAACATATTTAAAGCTCTTTCTGTTTAATATCTACGCCGTTAATCTTGCAGATGCCCTCATTATCGGCGAAAAGGCAAAGCTGAGGCGTTATAAGCTGATTGCTCCGACAAAAAAGAAGGAAATTATCGGATATTTCCCGCTGCTGAAGTACTTTAATTACTCCGCTCCGAAGTTTAACGGAAAATCCTTCACGCTTTGTTATGCCGGACTTATAAGCTTTGAGCGCGGCATCGGCAGAATCCTTGAAACGGCGATTCTGTTATCCCAAAAATTACCGGATATAAAGATCAGGCTCAAAATTGCAGGGAAATTCCAGAACGATATGGAAGAAACCCAGTTCCTGGCAATGATTAAACCGATTAAATCAGTAGAAACTATAATGATTCCATGGGGTGATTACAGAAAAATATCCGATACAATCAGCGATGCGGACGTATGCCTCGATTTAAGACCGCGCACGTTCGTTTATAAACACAGTCTGCCTATTAAAATATTTGAATATATGGCATGCGGGAAGCCTTTTATCTTCTCAGACATCAAACCTATCCGCCGCGAAATGGAAGCTGACCTTTACGGATTCCTCGTGAACCCAAAAAAGTATGACGAAATAACAGACTGCTTAATAAAATATATCTCGGATAAAGAACTGCTGCTTACGCATTCGAAAAATGCCCGCAAAAAGGCTGAGGATGACTTTAACTGGGAAAAACTCGAAACCAGACTTATATCTTTTGTCGAAAGTTTTGACTAAAAGAATAAGCCGGAGAGCTGACTAAATCTGCCCAAATATAAATGCCGGACTAACGAAAGCTTTTGTCAGTACCGGGTTTTAATGTTCTCTGAATAATTACCGTATAAATTATAACAAGCAGTATTTTCAGTGGCAGAGAATCATAAATACCGCCTGCAATAAAAATAATCATTGCCGAGGAAATAAGAATAAGCAGTTTCTTCAGCCGATAGTTAATCCGAATCCCTTTTGAAACTGTAAAAAGATAAATAAACGCGGCGGCAAAACTTAACGCTGTGGCAATACCGGCACCTAAAATGCCAATTTTTGGAATAAGCAGATAATTCGCCACGATATTTACAATAAAAGCTGTTAAATCAGAAAGCATAAAATGATAGCTTTTCCCTGTAACATAAGGATAAATCGAATAAAAACTTATAAGTCCCCTTAAAGCATAACCAGTCAGCACGCATGGAATAATAATTAAGCCCGGTTTATATGCCGGATTAAATAAAAATTGTCCTGAAAAGCTTATATCAAAAAAATTGCCTGCAAAAAGCGAAACCGCCAGAAATATAAAAAGAAGCATTGCGGCCAGTTTATTAAACGTAGAGCCAAAAATAGCAGAGAATGACTTATCTTCCTTATAAATCCTAAGAAAATATGGAGTCCAGGCGGTTGAAAAAGCTATAACAAAGATATTCATTACCATAGCTATCCGGTAGGAAAAGCTGTAAATACCTACTAATTCTTTATTCAGGAATCGATCAAGCAGAAAGCGGTCTGCCACATCTACAAGCGTTGAAAAAATTCCTCCGATTAACAGCGGAAATGAAAACCGGAGAATATTCTTCAGAACACGCGGATTTATCTTAAAACTATAGTTCTCCACGATTACCGGGAACATACCTGCCGAAACAATCGCCCCCGACATTAACTGTGCAAGCAGAATTCCCTCTACTCCTCTTTGCCGGTAAAAAACAAAAAAGAAATTCAGCATCAGGTTAAAGACAGCAGAAGCCGTAGTATAATAAGCCGCTTTGCCGGATAATTCCTTTGATTTAAGCAGATGCATCAATGCAGCAAAAACAGTATCAGCAAAGAGCATCCATACTGCAATATAAATGAGTCTTCGCCTGCCCGGATTTTGTAAAAGCATCGCCGCAATATCAGTCTGAAAATACGTCCCAAGTAAAGAGAAAAGAAAACCAAGACCAAGTATCAGCGTAAAAACATTTGAAAATACTATTTTTTTATTATCCTCATCCGCTTCGATATAATATTTCGAAAAGCCGGGAAATAATCCGCCCTGATAAACAGCTGAAAAAACCGCGTAAGCCGACATAATAAGCGCATAAACTCCAAATTCATCGGCGGAAATAACCTGTGAGTAAAATGGAAGAAGTATAAAGCCCAGCGATCTTGAAAAAAGAGTTCCGAAGGTGTACCAGGCTGTTGATTTTGAAAGACTCATGTTTTACGAAGTTGTTGTTTGTTCCGGGTTTATTGTTTATCTCGGTAAGCCGGCAGGTTCTCTGCTTATTTATATTAAAATTGCATCTTCAAAAGTAATATTTATATCTCCAGATGTTATATCTGCTCCTATAGATTTTACTTTTGTACGTATAGATTTAACTTTTATACGTACAGATTTAACTTTTGTACGTA
>JBAXDX010000011.1:0-47289 GCA_037140715.1 Ignavibacteria bacterium | reverse complement strand
TGCCACGCAACGACTTTAGACAAATTTACAACGACTCCAGACTGCCACGCAACGATATTATAACACGGCGATGGGACTAAATGGTTTGCCACAACTGCTCCGGACTGTTTTACAACGACTCCAGACCATCGCGCAACGACTTTAGACTGCCATGCAACGACTTTAGACGCTCCCGCAACGACTTTAGGCGTCCCTGCAACGACTCCGGACTATCGCACAAACACTTTAGGCGCCCGCGCAACAACTTTAGACTGCCGCACAGCGACTTTAGACACTCCCGTAACGACTTTAGGAGTTACTGCAACGACTCCGGACCCCGGCGTCAGAACATAATAAGCCGGCGACAAGACTACCCGCTCCGCTACAACGACTCCAGACTGTTTTACAACGACTTTAGACTATTTTACAACGACTCCAGACTGCCACGCAACGACTTTAGGCTACCATGCAATGACTTTAGGAGTCCCTGCAACTACTCCGGACTATCGCGCAAACACTTTAGGCGTTCACGCAACAACTTTAGACACTCCCGCAACGACTCCGGACTACTTCGCAAGGACTCCAGACCCCGGTGTCAGAACCTGAAAAGCTGGCAACAGGACTGCCCGCTTCCCTGCAACGACTCTGGAAGATTTTACAACGACCCCAGACTGCCATACAACAACTTTAGGTTACCACGCAACGACTTTAGGAGTCTCTGCAACTACTCCTTCATGGTTTTTAGGGGCATCGCTCTGTGAAAAATAAATACCCCCCGACAACCCCAAAGCCCTGAGAAGGGAGCGCGATAAAAGATTTTGCACCTGAATCTGACAGCATTGGGACAACAGGCATACCAACGCTTAGATTATATTGTCCGGACTGTGTTCTCATGATTATGATGATTTTTATGATTTGGCATTTTCTTCCGGAAAATCATTTTAGTCACAGGAATCACAGTTCTGAATCACGGATTAAACGGATTTCACAGATTTCACGGATAAGGACAGAAGTGTTTTCTGTATTTATTTTTCTTTTTAAGCAGGGATTTATTTCAGATTGTTCTGCGCTGTCATATTAATCACACGAATCATAGTTCTGACAATTTACCCGTAGCGACTGAAAATTGTCTGAACTGTGATTTTTATGATTAAAATGATTAACTATGATTCATTTTAATACTGACTGCGTTATCATACAAAATCTGAATCATGGGATATAAGGTAAAGATTAAAGCAAAGCAGTTAATGACCTGCGTTATCATAAAAATCATCAGAATCAAAAGAATCACAGTTCTGACAGGCACAAAAAAAGATGGCGTCCTTCCTTTTGCAAAGAAGAAACCGCCACCCATGTTCCCAGGAGGAGGAACAAATAAAAGTTATTAATTCTGTTATCACATTCCATTGCACGCCGTCATTTCTTATTGTGAGACAAAATCATTCATTGTATGACTTTGACATCTGTTTTTAGTCTGAATTAAAAAACATTTTTCACGACAAAAAACGCATTGTTCAAACGGTACCTGCTCAGCCAGTCAGGTTAATGTTTTATAAAAGCACTCTCCGTACACATAATCAATAATGCAGATTTATTACAATAATTCGAAATAATACATAATATTCAGACTGGCAAAACCTGCAGGGTTAAAAGTTTCAAATATTCCAATGAACTGGATTCTTGCTGATATATCCAGGTCCGTCAGCTTATAACCTATTCCCGCAAAAGCTCCAAATCTATAATCATAATAACTGGAATTATATTTCATCTGTAAATTCCCGCTGAAAGCCAGTTCTGAATATATTCTGGAACTTATATTAAACTTAGCTCCTGTCGATAGTGGTACTACAATATATGAATAATTCACACCAGATTGTTTTTTTGCACCAAACGATAAATGCCCGGTTTCCAGATAAACTGCATAATCATCATTGCCATATTCATAGCGGAGCAATGCCCCATAACCGATGCCGGCATAATCTTTAAACCAGTTAAATGGGAACAGTCCGGTTCCGGAAATGCCTATTTTAGATAAAAATGGCGAAGATGAATACTCGTCAGGAGTCCTTTCATACGTTGCGTTATCGGGGTCAGCTAAATTTTTTTTATTCTTTTTCTTTTTCCATTTCTCCAGGTCTGTAATTGCTCTTTTGTAGATATCATTATCATTCTTCAGGTCCCTAAGCAAATCATCTTTTTCAAAAGCATCCACCACTTTCTGCCAGTCCATTATCCGCTCATCTATATCTGTCTCATCCCCGTCTCTTTCTTCTAGTGATTTGACAATCAATTCCATTTCTTCCAGCTTTAGCTTCCTTTTTCGTACTATTTCCCTGGCTATCGGTGCCCAGTAACTATTCTTCTTTTTTGCATCTTCATACAGTTGTAAAGACTTCTTCGAACCAGGTACGCCTGCTATATAATCCTCAATAAATTTATTCCATGATGTATTTATTTTTTCCGGAGATGTATTTTCTGTCTCCATCGCTATTATTCTTTCGTACTCTTTCTGCATCTGGTTTTCAAGCGCCTGTGCTTCCTCCAACTGCTCTTTGTGGCTTTTTATTTTCCATGATTTGACCTTGGTTTTGGCATAGCTGATCATTTCCTTGTACTCTTTTCCGTTAATCGGTTTGTTGAACGCTTTTGATTTGGACATAGTTTTAGCATAATCAATCATTTCCTTGTACTCTTTCCCGTTAATCGGTTTGTTGAATGCTTTACAGAAACATTCCCAGCTCTGATACTTTAGGCGCGACCAGATATCTCTCTTTTCATATTCCTTAAGCATTTCAAAAATACTTTTCATCTCATTCAGCATTGCCTGATTAAAAAGGTCTTCACTTTTTCCTGACCAGGCTGAGGATGTAATAAACTTAACCATAACTTTCCTGTCTGCCGGATTACCGCGGTCTTCTGCATCTTTGCTCTGAACCCCCAGGCTCTTTCCCCAGTTAACGAGTAAAATCTTACTCTTTGGTATTTCCTTTGAAACAAGATATATCTGTATTGCCTCGGACCTGTTTTTTGAGACGGACAGGTTAATCTCTGGTGTGCTTCGCGCATCTGCAAAACCCTGAATAGCAATAAGGACAATTTTATTTTTATTGACAGTTTTCAAAACTGAGTCAACCGAAGTCTTATTTTCATCTGTCAGTACTGATTTGCCAGTATCGAAATACAATGTGTCAGTTGACGAACTGAATTCCTGTGCCTTGGCCAATACTGTTAACAATACAAATTCGATAATGAATAATGTGAACTTTTCCAATGGACCTCCTTTTTGTTAATTATGTTTTACCTTTCATGATAAAAAATGAATTTAACGGGGTATCACCATTCAAGACCATTGTCCTTTAGCATTTGCTGAGCAGACTTATTATTTAGTCTTGCTGCCTTTTGAAGCAATTCGATAGTTTTTTCTTCATTATTCATCTTACTATATGTAAGAGCCATACTTACAATTGCATCTGAATAATATTGATTTATTTGAAGTGTTTTTTCAAAAGCAGTAATAGCTTCCTGGTATCTGTCAATCCTGTTATAAGCAATTCCCATATTAAAATATACATCAGCATCATGTTCATTAATAGATGCAGCTTTGTTATAATTTTGAAGTGCTTTGTTACAATCTCCAAGTTCCAGGTACGCTACACCCAGATTAAAGTATGCTTCTTCATAATCGGTTTTAATAATGACTGCCCTTGAATAAAATTCAATAGCTTTTGGAATATTTTTCTTTTCAAAGTAGCAGCTTGCAAGGTGATAATCGCATTCGGCATCAGCCGGGTTCAATTTAACTGCTTTGGTAAGGTTATCGATTGCATAATTTATGTTGCTTTTTTTTATATATGCTATACCAAGGTTAAAATATGCCTGAAAATAATTAGGATTAATGGATATGGCACGTTTATAATATTGAATTGCACTATCATAGTTATTTTGCTTTTTATAAGAAAAACCAATATGATTAAAAGCTTCAGCATTATTCGGTTTAAGCTTTAAGGCTTTTTTATAGTATATTATAGCAGTTTCATTATCATTGCTCTGAGCGTAAGCAAGCCCCATGTTTATATAATTTTCCGGATTGGCAGGTTCCAAAGAAATTGTTTTCGAGAAGCATTTAATTGCATTACCAAAGTTTTTAGATGCACAATACACTGCTCCGAGATTTGAATACACAGCGGGATTATTTGGAGCAAGTTCAGCAGCTTTTTGATAATATCTTAAGGCTTCGGCTGAATTGCCGAGTTTTCTGTAGGCAAGTCCAATATTATTATAAGCCGGAACCAGACCAGGATTAAGCTCAATTGCCTTTTGATAATATATCACAGCATTTGTGTAATCCTTAGTCTCAAGAGACCGGTATCCTTTATTGAACCATTCATTTGCAGAGAGATTCCCGATTGTCTGGTTATAATGCTGTAGTATCGATTCTTTTTCTCTCTCGGATTTAACGGCAGCCAGTTGTTGTTTAAGTATTTCTGCCTGCGCAGTTGCTTCATCATACTTTTTCTGTACTTCGGCCAGTTCGTTTATTCTGTTTTTATCCTGCGCTATTTCCAAGGCTCTTTCCTGAACATCCGCATCATTAATAGTTATTTCGGCAAGTATGTAATATGAACGGTTTACTAGGTCCCATTTCTGTTCTACTATATCTGTTCTGGTAATTCCCGCTGCAATTACGGTAGTATTCTGAATGAATACATCCTTTATCTCATCATTGATATCACTTTTACTAATCTCAACTGTATTTTGAATAAAGACACCGATTTTCTCAATCAGCAACTTTTTTACATAGTAAAGAGTACGTTCAAATCCTGAATTTTCATCAACATTTTCATAAGTAGTATAAGATTCCTTGTATGTTTTTGTCTGAGCCTTTAACGGAACAAAAAATGCAATTAACGATGATATTATAAAGCCTTTTATAAAAATACATCTGAAATATGGTAGTCTGTTGCTCATATCTCTCTCTCCTTTCAATTAAAAGTTTTATTTAAGATAGCTTATTATTACTGCTTTATTTATTTTACTCAATCCAGAGTAATTTATTTCTTACATAAATAGTATTAAAACTGGCTTAATTTGCACTTTGGAATGTCTGTCGGGTGTACGGCAAATTACCTTTTTAGGGATTGTCAAAAAAATAAACTATATATTTTATAATAGTTACTTATATGACTGTAAAATAATCTTAGAATCGGGGCGGGAATATGTCAGCTATAGGATGCCCATCGAGGAATAGAAACAAAACCGATAAAGCAAAGATGGGGATATCATCTGTAATGTTTATAATCTTACTCATTTCCCCTGAAGTGATTATGATTAAGAGGGAAATTTGTCTTACACCCGTGTCTGCCTGCCGGACAGTATTTTTTTACTGTAGCTAGTGTAATATAAATTTCGGACTTTTTCAATAGTAAAATAAAAAAAAGAATAATTTTTATCTTATTGTGAGATGATTTAATCCATTGTTTGGTGCCTGACATGCTGTTTTTAGACTGGAGTCGATATAGATACCATAATATTTGGGGAAGTCAAAAAAAAAGCCACTTCGAAAAGCGGCTTTTTTATAAATCCTGAGTTACTTAATTGCCTCTGACATTAGGCAATCCATTCATGTGTTTTACCTTGTCGATAATCTTGCCTGTAGCATCAACAATACCTTTGTGACAACCTGAGTTGCCACAATCAGTAATTCCAATACCACCGTTCTCACCAACATGTCCTTTTGGAGGTAACCCGTGGCATGTACCGCAGGCAGCCTGTGAGTTATCAACTTTTGTCCAGACAGGAGTAAAGTTGTTGCCGGTTATCTGTGTGCCGGTAAAAGCATACTGATCCTGTGAGGTCGCAGATTCTTTTGAAAAAGTAAAGTTACCGTGGCAGAAAGTATTTGTGCATGTCTGGTTGTTTGTATTGTATGCAGGTGCAGTAGTAACGTTCATTGTTCCAAGCGGACCATTGAAGCTGACATCTGCTGGCAAACCTGAATCAAGATGTCCTGCCTGGAATACAGTTGTTGGTATAACATGACATTCCTTGCATACCACAACCGTGGCAACATTTGTATTAAAGAGGTGAGTAGCATGAGCGCCTGCTATAGGAGCAGTCTTAGCTGAATCATAGAAATCGCCATGACACGTATTACATGCTTCTGGCCCGTTTGCCTGATTGTGGCATGAGTTATCATTACATGACTTGTGAGACGTACCACCAGTATAGCTTGCACCGTGGCAGGACTGACAACTCTGAATATTCCATGAATTATTCTTTATAAAAGTTCCATGGTAATTAGGATCGCCAACCTTTAGGAAGCCTTTACCATGTACTATTTCACCGCCCGAATAAGCAGGCGATGTAGGTATTTCTTTTTTTAGTTCACTACAACCAGTGGCTATCAGCCCGGCTACAGATAAGATAGAAATTAATCTAAATATTTTTTTCATTTGTTAACTCTTTTTAATTATCAATCATTAACTTTATCGGAATGACAGTATCCGCAGAACCCTTGACCAGGTTTATGGGTATCATTATGGCAGTTAAAACATACGGCTCCCTCTGAATCATGCCAGTCTCCGTGAACATCATGCATAAAACCAGCGGAATGCGTTTTGGGATTAGTACCCTTTATACCATCACTATCGATGTGGCATGTAATGCAGTTTGGATCATTTCCCTGAGTATCATGGCATGACTGGCAACTTTCGATGTCGCGTCTTGCTTCAGTAGCATGTTCGCCACCGCCTGAACCAACTCCAAGTGTAATAAAATTACGAACGCGGTGCGAAGCCGGTTGTACGCCCGCAAGACTGAAGTCTGCTTTTCTGTCATTATGGCAGGGCACACAGAATGTTTCTGTCTGGTGGCATGTCTGGCATTCTGAAGTTCCGCCTTTAAGATCAATACCATGGGTATAAACATAGTTCAAATCATGAGCGCGCGTAATTGGTTGTTTCTTAGCCCCGTCAGTCTGGAAATTTGACGGTGAATAAGGAGTGTAGAAATTTGTCCCGGTATTTGATTCATTCAGCATATTTGTTACGGTATGGCATTCCTGGCATGAACTGTTGTCATGGCACATCTGGCAGTTTGCATTATTCTTCTGAGCATCAAACTTATGAGATTTTGTAAAATCTGCCGACTTATGGCTTTCAGGAATGAGACCGGCAGTTGATTTGTGGCAGGCTTCGCATTGGTTTGGAGCAATGCCCTGATAGTTGTTATGGCATTTGTTGCAATAGGACATTACAGGGAAAGCCTTTGCCGCCTTAAACGCATAATCAACATCGGTTACGCCCTGATGACATTCATTACAGTTTATCTTATCTTTTGAAATATGAGAACTGTGGTTGAATCTCAGATTTACTTTTCTATTCTCGAGTGGTTTTATTTCATTCTCGTAATGACACATCTGGCAACTGGTTTTATCCTCTGTATCATGGCATGACTGGCAGTCAGTATGATTAGGGAATAGACTGTTATCGATTGATTTGCTTTCAGTTACCTTTGAATGGCATGACTGACAGTCAGTAAGTTCCGCATGAACTTTATGCGAAAACTTTATTATCGTTTCATTGCTGTTTTGATACTTAACCTTGTCTGAGGTAAAAGCATTAAAGGTCAGAAAGACCACAACGGCAAGTGAAAGTGCTATATAAAAATATTTTGGCTTCATATTATATCAGTATTATAAGTTAGTGTTAAACCAGTAATTAATTTTCAAAAAGAATCTGAAGTCATTTCTGTAAATTCTATTGTCCATAAACTGTCCCTGAAGGTCAAATGAAAGAACCTTACATGGACGCAGATTAAGACCTGCAAGTAATGCCATCAAATTATTCTTTTCAGTATCTTCTTTTGACAGTTTATAAGTAGTATAAGTCAGACCAAGCGAAGGGGTAATGAAACCATTCATACATGCATGTGCAGCATATAAAGAGACAGCATCAAGTTCGCCGGCATATCCCATGGTTTTACGATAGCTGATTGAGCCAATGTTATTGTTTAATCCAATTGTAAAACGCTGCGAGTTATCATCCTTATACATGACGTTTCCCAGCTTTCCAACGACAGTAAGCATATTCCCAATCTTGTAATCGGCGCCTGCTTCTATTTCCTGCGAATTGCCATAATCGAAAACCGAGAATATTGAGTTATATCTGACTCTGGGTTCTCTGTAGTTATAATACAGACTTACGCCAAGGTTTTCTACCTGCTCATAGCGCCCCATTACTTCAAACTTAGAAGTCTTTTCAAAATTCAAATCAAAATCATAACGGGTATCAATATTGAAAACATGTTTCATCTGATAAGAAACTTCGCCCGTAACAAACATATACTGATTTGAACTTCTTTCAATAAGCGATTTGATTGGATCAATGGACTGAACAGTTGAATAATCAACTGGTCTGAAGTTTTTGTTGATAAAGCTTAATGCCGCTTGTAAGCCAGGGGCAAGAGCTGTGCTGATTTTTCCGCCGAACACATAATCATCTTTCCATTTGTCGGTAAGTTCAAGCTTCTGGTATGCAGGCACATTACCGCCGTAGAACCCTGAAATCTTAACTCTGGATAACTTCAGATCCAGATTAGCTCCATCAAATACGCCACCTGCTACGCTGTTGAACAACGGCTGACGACCAATTTTAATGGTGGCAACATTAAGTAAATTCCTGCCTTCCAAATATAAATTATAAAATCTGAGACTTGGATCATTATCCTGCTGATTAGACAGGCTGTTTTCAAGATTCAAATAAGTACGTAAAGAAAACTGACCCTGATTGACGTTAAGATTTAACATCTGATAGGATCGTATGTTCTTACTGGATACATCGGTTGTGTCGAATCGTTCAAAAGAATAAATGGAAGATGAAAATCTTCCATTTATATTCTGTGCTAAAAGGACGCATGGCAAACCAATGAGTAAATAGACGAAAATAATTCTCTTCATTGCCTTCCTGTGTTATTAATTACTTCTCTTTGGGAACATTGTGAATGATTTTTGCCCATGACTTATCATAATCAAAGCTCTTGAACGTAGGGCTTTTTGAGTTATGACAGCCTGTACAAAACTTCTCTTTTGTAGATGGAATAACTAAGCCTTTTTTTATAGCTTCGCTACGATTTTTCATTACAGGTAGCGACTGGTATTCAGAACCCGCGCCATGGCATGTTTCGCACTGAACTCCGTCTTCAACTTTGAACTTGGCTGCTTTAAGCGATGCGTCAACGTTATAACCAATGGCATGGCATTTCAGACATTCCGGCGTTTCCGCAGCTTTTGTCTTAAAGCCTTTACCTTTGGCTATTTTATCGGCTTCTCCGCTCTGCAATGTCTTAAATGCCTGAGCATGTTTGCTCTCTTTCCAAATCGGGAATTGTTTGCCCGCTTTGTCGGATTTGTGGCACATACCGCATTTTTCCGTTCCAACGAACCCTGCTTTTTTCCCTTCTCCGGCCTGAGCATTCACTCCGGAACTAAAAACGCTTACGGATACAAATACCATTGCTCCTAACATCATTTCCATGAACATACTTTATCCTCCTAATGTTGTAAATATTCGGTTGCTAATTTATTATATTTTCTTTTTAATTCCCAAATTATTTTTATTTGTTTTCATTTTATCTGATAATTATTTGCAAAATATTATAGAAACTCTTATTAATATCAATCTGTAACCTGAAACTATGCCCAATCCCCTGATAGTTAATAAACTGACCCCAAATACATTCCCGTTATATTTATTCTCCTGCATCTTCTTTCCTGTCAGTTCCTTTAATTCTGTCGAGTTCCTTTGGATGTTCGTGCAGCATCTCTTCTTCAGTAAGTATTCCCTTAATAAATGACTTATTAAGGGGATATACTTCAGGATTGAGAATAGTGAAATAAAAATGCCATACAATAATTGCCAGCGTAGCGAGCCAGGCTTCATAAAGATGGACATAAGTCGCAGCATCAAGGAGTATTTTAGGTAAACTCGACAGGAAATAACTGTTAAACATTAGCATTAATCCTGTAAAACTCATAATGATAACACCCCATAAGAGTGCCCAGTATTCAGCTTTCTCCATGTAAGAAAATCTGTCGAAGTAAGGTTTCTCCTTACGGATGCCGAGTAAGTATTTAACGTTAATGAGAATATCTTTTGCGTCCTGTAAATTCGGAAGCATATCAATGAACATCCGTCTTCCGCGTTTTGTGAAACTAAGATAGTAAACGTGATAAAGGGAGACAAGTCCCATGCTTATACCAAAGAATCTGTGAAGTAAACTCCTGGTCTGGAATGCAAACTCGCCAAGTAAATTCCGCGCAGGCAGAACCCACCACGCTTCAGGATATTTAAGGGCAAAGCCGGTAATTACCAATGATATAAAGCTTGTCAGCATGATAAAATGCTGGACACGTTCGCTCAACGACATCCTGAGATAAACTTTGTCTTCCTGCCTTAATTCTTTTATCTCTTCCCTATGGCGTTTCTTATACTGTAACTTTCTCAGAAAGTCCAGGAGATTATGAATAAACATTCCGCCAATGATAATTGCAATAAGAATAATGTAAGTTTTTGAAAGCCAGTAAAGAAAAGGCGATTCTTCCCTGTCACCGGTAATATGAACTTTCTTAAACTGAGCCGCGATATTTGCGCCAGGATGGCATTTGTTACATGTCTTCGACAGATTCCGGCTGTTTATAGTCGAGGTAGTGTCACTACTTGGTTTAATATTGTGCGTCCCATGACAGCTTGAGCAGTCAGCAGCGAATTTCGAGCCACCACGTATTGCAAGACCATGATAGCTGTCTGAATAACTCTGAAACTTCGATGCAGAAAGATTATATTTACTGGTCAGTTTAACGTTCCCATGACAATGACTGCAAAGCTGAACAACCTGTTTACCGTGGCTGACTGAACTTGCCGGATTCCCTTTATCATAAATCTGATGATTACCATGACAGTTTATACATGTCGGAGCGTCAGTTTTACCATTCTTAACCGCTTTGCCGTGCACACTTTCCTGATATTCAGCCGCAATTCCCTGATGACAGTCCGCATTCTTGCCGCAACTCGCCGCAATATTACTATGATTAATGTTCGAACCCGCAGTCTGAGCCGACTGCATCATGTGAGCACTATGGCAGTCGGAACATGCAGGCGCTTTTTCATTGCCATTTTTCAGGGCAATGAAATGCGCAGATTTTTCATAATTCAAAACTTCCTGAGATGTATGTCCCGTCAGCTTAACTACTTCAGGATTTTTTACATGACAGTTAAAGCATACATCTTTTTCTGCAAGTTTGCCTTTTTGTGAGTCTTTTATTGAAACAATAGTATGTTCCCCGTGGCAGTCAACGCAATTAGGTGCTACTTTTACTCCTTTCGCAAACGCCAGACCATGAGATGATTTATTGAAATTCTTAAGAATATCAGCATGACACCTGCCGCATGTACCAGGAATGTTATTCCTCGAAACTGTACTCCCGGCAACTTCCATACCCATGATAACATGATTACCATGACAGTCCGTACATGTCGCAGCTTCTTTACCATTTTTACCCGCTTTGGAATGTATTGACACCTGATAGTTCTTTACAAAATCTACAAGCTTACTTTTTTCATTAAGAAATTTATTCTGATCTAGATGACATCTAAGGCAGCTCCGGGATGAAATAGAATATTTATTATTATAGATTTGATGCGCCCCATGACAGCTTATACAACCCGGAGTATTATTATCTTTTACAGCAATTTTATGTATACTTTCCGAAAACCCGGTCTGACTTTGTTTATGACAGCCGGAACAAAGTTTTTCCTCGCCGGCTTTATCAAATTTTGCTGCTTTGATTTTATGAGCTGACTTATCATGACAGTCCGTACATACAGGAGCTTTTACTCCTTCCAGAAATTTTTTAAAATGTATGCTTTGTTTATATGCTACCACCGCAGGTGATTTATGGCATTTAATACAAAAATCAGCTTCTGCCTTATGAACCGCCACAGAAGGTTTAATTTCATGTCTGCCATGACAGTCGAAACACCGGATATCTTTTTGCCCGTGAATACTTTTAGTAAAATCCTGAACATCGTGGCATTGCCCGCAATCTACTTTAGCAATATCTTTACCTCCTTTATGCGGAACATTATCAGCATCGAATCCCGTGTGGCAGTCCGTGCATTCTATATCCGCATGAACAGATTTCCTGAAACTATTCTGGTCAACAAACAGGGAAACCTGTACTTTCCCTCTCTCCATAGTCAGAGTTTTATCGCTGTGACAATCAAAGCAGTTTGTCTTTGAAGTCTGCGCAAAGTATATCGAACTTAAACCAGCGAAAAGTACTGCAAGATAAAACCTCATTAATTAACTCCTGTTTATTTCATTTTTATTTAATGCCGCAATATATTGAATTACGACTTCCATTACTGTTGTATCCGAAATCAGACTGCGAATATTATTGCGGATACGTACCTGTCCCTCATGTAGCCGGCAAGGAATTTCATCCGGACACTCTTTTAATTCTGTTACGCATTCCAGATGAAGTACAGCAACTCCGGTTTTGGTATAAACCGCAATACTTCCATACGCGTATTATTATTAAAAAAATATATGGAGTGAATCTAAAAAGCAGAACCCTGTATCCGTTGCAAATTGTATCTTAAGAAAAATATCCCCGGACTTATTTTTTATTTATCTGAAGTTATGCCAGAGAAACCAAAGCATTTTAACAATATTTATACCATGTGTTACAAAGCCTTATATCTTCTGTAATAGCATTTCCTGTAAACGGGATTCCCGAAAATGGCAAAAAATATTGCCGGAATAGAAATAAATTCAACAGATTTAATAAATATGATTAGAAACATCTCTGCACGAAACCCGTGATAAGTATTTAATCAGAATTATAACGGAAAAATTTTTCTCTAAAGACAGATGCTCAGATAAAACATATCTCTTTATTATCCGTAAGTGCCACTTCGCCTTTTAAATCCTCAGCAACAAACTGACATAATCTTTTTGTTTCCGAAAGTTTTATAAATGCTTCAATACATACGGAATCTTCGTATGTTGTAGAAGTGATTTTAGCTTTTAATTTCGATAAAATATAATGCACCCGGCTGGTAAGATTAAAATTAAACCTGATTTCATATTTCACAAAGGCTGTCTTTTTAATTTTTACCGACTGATCAATCGTCAGAAAAGCTGATTCATAGTACGCTTTGCCTAACGGACCAACCCCAAGCTTTGTTCCGCCAAAGTAACGGACTATTATTACAAGCAAATTCATCAGACTGAAATGCTGAATGGCATTATAAATCCGCAGACCGGCTGTTCCGCTTGGCTCACCGTCATCTGAATATTTGAAAATGCCATTAATCAGCGAATAAGCATAACAATGATGTGTTGCATCGTAGTATTTTTTGCGGATAGTTTCAAGTATGCCGGACACTTCTTCTTCTGAATTAACAGGATAGCACATTCCAATGAAGACTGAGCTTCTTTCTTTTAATTTTATCTCAGAATAAGTTCCTATTGTTGTATATTCTTCAGGCAGAATCATATTTAATAAAAATTATTTGGTTGATTTTCAAATAATGAACGCTTAATATAACTATTTAAAATTAATAATACTGAGGTTATTGCGCAAAGATGAATTACCAGGATAAGATTATTATCAGAGGAGCGAGAGAGCATAATCTAAAGAACATTGATCTGGATATCCCCCGCGATTCGTTCGTTGTCATCACCGGATTGTCAGGCTCAGGTAAGAGTACGCTGGCTTTCGATACGATATATGCAGAAGGGCAGAGACGATATATCGAATCACTTTCCTCCTATGCAAGACAGTTCCTCGACCAGTTGGAAAAACCTGACGTCGATCTGATCGAGGGTCTCAGTCCGGCAATTTCCATTGAGCAAAAGTCCGCGTCAGGTAGCCCGCGCTCAACCGTAGGTACTGTAACCGAAATCTATGATTATCTCCGCCTTCTTTATGCAAGGCTGGGGACACCCCATTGTTATAAATGCGGAAAACCTGTCGTGAAACAATCTTCCCAGCAGATGGTAGATTCAATAATAAATAACCTGTCAAATAAAAAAATAGTCGTTTTATCTCCCGTTGTCAGAGGAAGAAAAGGTCATTATCGTGAATTGTTTGAGGAAATTCTATCGGATGGATTCCTGAGAGTAAGAGTTGACGGGGAGATTCATGAAATTACAAAGGGTTTTCAGGCAGACAGATATAAAATTCATAATATCGAAATCGTTGTTGACAGATTAAAAGTCACGGAGCCTTCCCGCCCGAGAATAACTGAATCAATTGATGTCGCGCTTAACTATGGTAACGGCGGTGTTATCATTAATGATATTAATACTAAGGAAGATCTTATTTTCAGCAGGAACCTTTCATGTCCTGACTGCGATATTAGTTTCCAGGAACTGGCTCCGAACTCATTTTCTTTTAATTCGCCTTATGGATACTGCCCCGAATGCAACGGACTTGGCGAGAAAGGCGAACTTGATGCCGGACTTATTATCCCCGACTGGAATAAAACTATCAACGAAGAAGGACTGGCACCATTAGGCAAACCCAGAAATCTGTGGTTCTTCAGCCAGCTTGATGCAGTTGCCAGGATGTTTGGATTTACTTATGATACGAAGCTTAAAGACCTGACTGATACACAAAAGCAACTCCTCCTGTATGGTACAAAAGAGAAAATTTCAATCCCATACTCTTTTGGAAAAGACCAGAACATCTCTTATACACATAAGTTTAACGGCGTTTTTAGTTATGTTAAGCATTTTTACGACACTTCTACCTCTGAAAAATTAAAAGAATGGGCAGAATCATTTATGAACACCCGGACCTGTAGCTCCTGTGGCGGCGGGCGGCTCAGGAAAGAGTCTCTGTCAGTTATGTTCCTCGGCAAAAATATAAATGAAGTAACTAATCTTTCAATTGCCAGGACTCTGGACTTTTTTCAGAACGCAGAACTCAAAGGACGCGAAGAGATTATTTCCAGACAGATATTAAAGGAAATTATATCACGGCTTAATTTTTTACTTGATGTCGGACTTGATTACCTGACGCTTAACCGTTCCGCCCGTACATTGTCCGGCGGCGAAACCCAGCGCATCAGGCTTGCCACTCAGATAGGTTCGCAACTTGCAGGTGTGCTTTATGTACTTGATGAACCCAGTATCGGACTTCATCAGAGCGATAATATTAAACTCATTAACTCTCTCAGGCATTTAAAAGACCTCGGCAATACTGTACTTGTGGTTGAACATGACAGGGAAACGATAGAAAGCGCAGATTATATTATCGATCTCGGACCAGGTGCCGGGATACATGGTGGCGAAGTCTGCATGGCAGGCCCGGCAGATGAGATTATGCACTCTGAGAACAGTCTGAATTCTCTGACCCTCCGGTATCTTAAAGGTGAAATGAAAATTGAAGTACCGGAAGAAAGAAGAAAAGGAAGCGGTGAGTATTTGATTATTCAGAAAGCCGAAGGCAATAATCTTAAAGGCGTTGATCTGAGTATCCCGCTCGGCACGCTGACAACAATTACGGGTGTCAGCGGCTCGGGCAAGTCTTCGCTTATTAATGAAACCCTCGTTAAAATACTTATGAAGACAATTTATAAGTCGAAAGTCGTGCCTTTGCCTTATAAACAGGTCAGCGGACTTGAGTTTATCGATAAGATAATAGAAATTGACCAGTCGCCAATCGGCAGAACGCCCCGAAGCAACCCGGCTACATATACGGGCGTTTTTACTTATATCCGCGATTTATTTGCACAGCTTCCGGAATCAAAAATCAGGGGCTATTTAACCGGGCGTTTCAGCTTTAACGTCCCCAGCGGCAGATGCGAGGAATGCCATGGCGATGGTTTGCGTAAAATTGAAATGAATTTTTTGCCCGATGTGTATATCGAATGCGATATATGCCACGGTAAACGCTATAACCGCGAAACGCTTGAAGTACTTTTCAAAACTAAATCTGTCTCTGACGTTCTGAATATGACAATTGAGGAAGCACTTGCATTTTTTGAGGATATGCCGAAAATTAAAAGGAAAATTCAGTCTCTGTATGACGTCGGACTCGGTTATATTACATTAGGACAGCAGGCTACTACGCTTTCGGGCGGCGAGGCTCAAAGGGTCAAGCTTGCTACCGAGCTTAGCAAAGTCAGCACCGGCAGAACAATGTATGTCCTTGACGAACCGACTACAGGACTTCATTTCGAGGATGTAAGGATTTTGCTTGTTGTACTTAATAAACTCGTCGATAAAGGTAATACTGTAATAATTGTAGAACATAACCTTGATGTGATAAAAGCAGCCGACTGGATTATAGACCTCGGACCGGGCGGGGGCGAGTATGGCGGCCAGATTATCTGCCAGGGTAAACCTGAAAATATTATAAATAATAAGAAAAGCCTTACCGGAGTTTATCTTAAAAAGGAAATGAATATTGTCTGAAAAGGGTAATTGTCAGCGGAATAATTGTTCCGGTAAATGTATGGATGCGGCCGGGCACCGGCGCACAGAATTATCTGAATAATAATTTGTCTGATGCTTATGATTTATATGATACTGATATTGCAGTACAGGCAGCGGATTATGCTGACAGGAATGCTCTGATATTCTGAACCGGAAAGCATAATTAATTATTTAATTACATGAACGCCGGTTATATATGGCTTGCGTCATTATAATAAAGACATCTTTGCATAAAGTAATTAAGTATTGCATGGATATAAAATACAGTCTGCATTCCCGGAAGATACCTTCTTTTTTCCATGTCTCTCTTCTTTTTTTATAAAATAGCATTTGACCGGCACAAAATGACGTAAGAGCGGCATAAAAGCCCTCTTATTGATTATAAAACAGCCTTTGCAGGTTTTACACTCGGCGTTATGGGTTTTACACAAGCCTCTGTGTGTTTTACACTCGGCATTATGGGTTTTGCACAAGCCTCTGTGTGTTTTACACTTGGCATTATGGGTTTTGCACAAGCCTCTGTGTGTTTTACACTTGGCGTTATGGGTTTTACACAAGCCTCTGTGTGTTTTACACTCGGCGTTATGGGTTTTGCACGAGCCTCTGTGTGTTTTACACTCGGCATTATGGGTTTTGCACAAGCCTCTGTGTGTTTTACACTCGGCGTTATGGGTTTTGCACAAGCCTCTGTGTAAATAACAGAGTGGTTTTTGGCTGATGAATGACAGTCTTTTGTATTTACTTAAAGACTTCCGGCATAAGCAGGGGCTTCTTAATCATACTCATAATCCTGATTATACTCATTTTCACCCGGTCATTATGCAACATAAGTTAATATGGGATTTACACGAGTCTCTGTATAAATAAAATGGTAGTTTTTGGCTGATGAATGACAGTCTTTTATATTTTCTTAAAAACTTCGGATATAAGCAGGAGCTTCTTAATCATACTCATAATCCTGATTATACTCATTTTTCTGCAGTATCAGAGTTGCGACTGTTCTGAATTAATTAAGTTTATTAGCTGTGTCTGTCATGAGTAGGTAAAATATAACAGCACGGGGGCAGTGCTTTACGAAAACAGATACCCCTGCAGCAACTCAAAGCTATGCAGGGGCGGAATGAAAGTTTAGAGAAGATTATTTTCAATATATAAAGATATCTTCAGGAGCATCTCTTCATCAAACTGGTTTGCCATTAACTGCATACCGACAGGCATACCTTCAGAGTTGCGTCCGACCGGGATACTTATCCCGGGTATTCCCGCAAGGTTGGCTGAAGTAGTATAAATATCGCTAAGATACATTTCCAGAGGGTCAGATGATTTTTCGCCAAGCTTAAAGGCAGCAAAAGGGGAGGTTGGTGTTAAAATTAAGTCTGCCTGTGTAAAAGCATTATCGAAATCCTCTTTAAGTAGCCGGCGGACTTTCTGCGCCTTTTTATAATAAGCATCATAATATCCGGCGGATAGTACATAAGTTCCCAGCATAATTCTGCGTTTAACCTCAGAACCTAATCCCCCGGAGCGTGATGTCTGATACATCTGTTGCATGCTTTCTGAATTATCGCTTCTGAATCCGTATCTTGCGCCGTCATAACGTGCAAGATTGCTTGAAGCTTCCGCCGTTGTGAGGATGTAGTATATCGCAATTGAAAATTCAGTCTTAGGCAGGCTGATTTCTTTAACTTCAAAGCCGTCAGTTTTCAGCTTTTCGATAAAGTTTTCGATCACAGACTTAACTTCAGGGTTAATACCCTCGCCAAAATATTCCTTTGGGATTCCAATACGTGGCTTGCCGGAGCGGGAATTTTTACTGATAGTTATATCTTTTGCCAATGATAAATAGTCGGAAGACGGTTGTTCGGATGAGGTGGAATCAAGCCTGTCATGACCTGCAATAACGCTCATTACAAGAGCAATATCTTCCGTATTATTTGCCAGCGGGCCGATAGAATCAAATGAAGAGGCAAATGCTGTCAGCCCGTATCGGGAGACTCTTCCGTAGGTTGGTTTGAGTCCGAAAATTCCGCAGAATGAAGCGGGCTGTCTTATAGATCCGCCGGTATCGGAGCCAAGAGAAACATCGCACAGCCTAGCAGCGACCGCCACAGCCGACCCGCCCGATGACCCGCCCGGTACCCGTGAATTATCAATCGGATTCAGTACCGGCCCGAAAGCAGAATTTTCATTCGATGAACCCATTGCAAATTCATCACAGCTTGTTTTGCCAATTATAATCGCATCTTCTTTTTTCAGACGTTCAATTACAGTAGCATCATAGAGGGAAGTAAAATCCTTTAGCATTTTAGATGAACAGGTAAGCGGTTTATCTTTTATCGCAATTACATCCTTAACAGCCACAACCATACCTGCAAGTTTACCGGCTGTGCCATTTATAATTTTCTGGCTTATATGTTCTGCATTGGTTAAGGCATCTTCAGCAAAAACGGAGTTAAAAGCGTTAAGACGGCTGAAAGTTTCTATCCTGTGCAGGAAATGATTTATATTTTCCGTCAGCGAAATTTGTCCGCTTTTAATCTGGTGTAATTTTTCTGTATGGTTTTTATAACTTAACAATATATTATCCTGTAATAAGTAAAACAAAACTTCCATAAGGGCAGGGAAGCGGGTAATTAACATAAGATTTTGTAAAGATACGCAAAAAGCGTATTGCAAAATGATTTAAGCCGGATTCACAATGCAGAATTATTTTTTAACGGTGTCATTATCATTTACATCATCATCCTTGGCAGCTTTCCTGAATTCCTTCATACTTTTACTGATACCCTGAGCAAGCTCCGGTAATTTCTTTGCACCAAAAAACAGAAAAATTACCAGGGCAATTAAGATTACTTCAAATGTACCTATGTTTCCCATATTATCCTCATCCGGGTACGAGAGTTAAAAAATCACAATAATTTATGCTTTTATTTCCGGTTCTTTATTTTCAGTCGAAGCGGGTTTGGGAGTGGCTGTTTCCGGAATGGCTGAGCCGGTGTTTGTTTGTGCCGGCTTCGGGATGCCGGTTATCTTTAGTTCATCTTCAACATCTTTCATCGCTCTTTTAAATTCTTTCATTCCTTTGCCGATGCCCTGGGCTATTTCAGGAATTTTTTTAGGTCCGAAGAAAATTAAAATGACGAGAATAATTAAAATTATTTCGCCTGCGCCTAAATTTCCCATTTATTTTACCTTTATGTTAACCAATAAATTATGCTTCATGTAGCAGATTTTCAGCGACTGACTTAAAAATAAACATTCCGTCTGTTTTTCCAAGCATTGAATCACATGCTCTTTCCGGGTGGGGCATCATGCCGAGCACATTTTTCCGTTTATTTACTATTCCCGCGATATTTTCAAGCGAACCATTAGGGTTATAGTCCCGGGAAATTTCGCCATTGCGGGAGCAATATTTAAAGACAATTTGCCCGTTGTTATTTAATTCTTCCAAAGTCTGTTCATCGGCAAAATAATTACCATCGCCGTGAGCAATCGGGATACGTATTACTTTTTTTTCTGTAAGTGTGCTGGTAAAAGGAGTATCTGTTGTTCTGACAGAAAGGTAAATATCCTTGCAGATAAACTTTAATGATTCATTTTTAACCATTACGCCCGGCAGTAACCCGGCTTCCAGTAATATTTGAAAGCCATTGCAGATACCAATTACACTGCCGCCGTTTTCAGCAAATGAAATAACCTTTTCCATAATAGGAGAGAAACGGGCAATTGCGCCTGTTCGTAAATAATCACCGTATGAGAATCCGCCGGGCAGGATTATGATATCAGAACCTCTCAGATATTTATCTTTATGCCACAGAAATTCAACTTTATACCCCAGTTTTTTTCTCAGGGCATAGTAAGTGTCATAGTCACAGTTAGATCCGGGAAAAACTACAACTCCAAATGTTATTCTCATTGAGCCTCTGTAAGAAAAAACTCAAAATCTTCCATTACCGGGTTGGACAGAAGTTTCGAAGCATATTCATTTACTTCTTTTTCAGCGGCTGCCTTGTCATCAACATTGACAATAAATTCGATATACTTGCCGATTCTTGTATGCTCAATGTTATTAAAACCAAGAAGCTTCGCTCCTTGTTCTACCGCTTTGCCCTGTGGGTCAACTATTGACGGTCTGCGTTTTACGATTATGGTTGCTTTGTACAATTTGAGTCCCTGTGAAGTTGATTTATATAATAAATGTAAATATTGTCAGAATTAGATTTTCAGCATCCTGACCTGGCAAATGAATTATCCGGCAGTTTTCTTCCGCGCGGGGAATAATGTAAAATATATATGTCTTATGATACCCGTAAGAAGCATCAGCATAAATATACAGAATAAGCCATTTCCTTTAGTAATCAGCATTGAAATTATCGAGATAAGTATAAAAGCCGAAAGCACTGGTTTTTCTTTAATACCGTTCAAAGTAAATTTGGGCAGAGACTCGTATCTTATTTTGCTTACCATAAGGAGTGAAAGAAGAAAGACGAGCGGGATAATAAAGCCTGAAGATGGTCTGGGAAAGATTCCGTCTTTATAATAAGAAATGACAAATGAAGCCAGCGTAATGGCAGAAGAGGGGACAGGCAGCCCTGTAAAATAAGATTTATCGAATCCTGTAAGTTCAACATTGAAGCGTGCGAGACGCAAGCCTCCGAAGATCATTAACAATGAGCTTATAACAATGCCCATTGCGCCATACTGTTTTAAGAAAGACGTATAAATTAAAAAAGCGGGAGCCACACCAAAACTCACCAGGTCTGAGAGAGAATCAAGTTCGACACCGAACTTGCTACTGGAGTTGGTTAGCCGGGCAATGATGCCATCGAATGTATCGAAGATGGCACCAATAATAATAAACCAGGAAGCTATGATAAATTTGCCTTCGCCTGCATAAACAATCGAAACAAATCCGCTGAACATATTAAGCGCGGTGAATATATTTGGGATGACCGAGCGTGTAATACGGATATTTTTCATTTGCAATACTCAAATAAGATTGTTTCACCAGCCCTGACAATATCGCCTTTTTTAACTTTTGTTATCCAGCCTTCAGGGACAACTATGTCACAGCGGCTGCCAAATTTAATCATACCAAATCGTTCACCAAGGCGGACAGGGTCATTTAATTTTAATTCATATACTATTCTTCTGGCCAGGAATCCGGCTACCTGAGTAAAGAAAACTTTTCCGTATTTAGAGCTTATGCCAAATTCAGCCCTTTCATTTTTTTCTGATGCCTTGTCATGACTGGCGACAAGATATTCACCGGAGATATATTTAAGATATTCTATTTTTCCTGAGACAGGTATTCTGTTTACATGCACATTTAGCGGAGACATGAAGACTGATATTTGCACAGCTTTCCCCTTTATGAATCTGTCATCATCGACTTTTTTAATTAAAAGGACTGTGCCATCGGCAGGGGAGACCACAAAATTAT
The DNA here is from genome assembly GCA_037140715.1 of Ignavibacteria bacterium. GTDB lineage: Bacteria > Bacteroidota > Ignavibacteria > Ignavibacteriales > SURF-24 > JAUZPB01. The sequence goes on along the minus strand of JBAXDX010000011.1, from coordinate 25,361 downwards.
CTCCGTCCGGCGATGTTCTTTCAGGATCGCGGAAGAAATTAATTGTCAGAATCATTAGTGTGGCGGCGAATAAGAGAAGGGGAATTTTGATATAATTATTGTGTATAATAATACCTGCGGTTATCATAATAAAAACGACAATAGTTACAATGCCGGCAGTAGTGTATCCGTATTTTGTCATATTATATATTTAATTTCTGGTTAGATTTAAAACAAAATCAATGTAACTTTTGAAGTCAGCTGGAGATTTAATTTTATAGGGATTAATAATTTTATTATCAGGCACAGCGGAAAAAACTTTAAGACTTTTTGGTGTAAAATCATTTATGATAAAAATCTTATCCTCGTCTTTCCCGAAATAACATTTCACTTCGGCAAGAATAGTATTGCGTCTTTCGAAGTATGATCTCAGTACTGCGTTAACTTTTGAGCATATCCTCTTAATTAACTTTATATCTTCAAGAGGGCAGACATCAAGTGAAATCAGATGGCTTTCAGTAATAAGATTATCTTTGGCAGTTCCATATAAAAATTCAAATATGGGCAATGTTAATGCTTCTCCTTCTTTTTTATTAAAAAGCCTGGCAATTCTTTTATCAACTACGTTAAAAACTCTCACGGTAAAAGGCAGACGGTTATGCTTTTGAAAAACCATCAGGCCGTTTTCGGATTTTTTATAGCCGGTTGGAATATTGTAAGCGTTCAGATAATCAAAAAAAAAGGAATTAATGGAAGAAAATTTCTGTCCAAGTCCTCTTAATCTTATCTTTTTATTTCCCTCAATGGTTATTTCATCTTTAAATTCGATGAGGTAAGAGTTATCATTATCGTTCAGGTAAATTCTTTCCCCGTTTTCATCCCTGACGATATTTTTCTTACATTTCAAAATTATAAATATAAAGATTGTTTAATATGTTGAAAATTATGCAAATATGAATACAAAGTCAAATCAGAATAAAGTGCGGGCAGTTTTTACATGTTATTGCCGGACGACTGACAAAATAAATTTCATAGTTCGAAATATATGTAAATCATGGCATAATTTCGTATTTTACCATTCATAATTTATAAAAACTAATATTTAACCGGAGGAATAATGAAGAGCGGGATGCAGGGAATGCTAAAACAAGTTCAGAAAATGCAGGTGGAACTTGAAAAAGTACAGAATGAATTAGGAAATAAATCCGTAACTGAAGAAGCCGGTGGCGGGATGGTTAAAGCTACTGTCAGCGGGAAGAAAAAACTTATATCAATTCAGATAGACAATGAAGTAATCGGGGGCGGGGATAAGGAAATGCTTGAAGACCTGGTCGTGGCGGCTGTTAATAAGGCGCTTGATGCGGCTGACAAAATGTCAGAGGATGAAATGGCTAAGGTTACTAAAGGTATGCTTCCTCCGGGAATGGGCATTCCGGGGTTTTAATTGTGCAGATAGCCGAACCGTTGCAAATAGCAATAGATGAACTTAGTAAACTTCCTACGGTTGGAAGAAAAACTGCGCAAAGACTTGCTATGTACGTCCTTAAAAGTGAAAAAAAAGATGTTGACAGTCTTGTCAAAGCTCTGTGTGACTTAAAGACACAGTTAAGATTTTGTAATATTTGCTTTAATCTTTCTGTTGAAGAGACCTGTCAGATATGCAGAAGTCCAAAACGGGATCAGAGTTTAATCTGTGTTGTTGAAGATATTAATGATGTGATGGCAATTGAGAAAACAAATGAATTTAACGGGCTTTATCATATTCTTGGAGGGGTTCTTTCGCCATTGAACGGGGTAGGAGTTGATTTGCTTAAGATAAAAGAGTTGCTGAAACGCTTTGATGGTAATAAAATTATCGAAGTTATTCTTGCACTTAATCCTGATACCGAAGGAGAAACTACTTCTCTTTATCTTGCAAAACTAATTAAACCTTTTGGTTTGAAGGTTACGCGGATTGCACGTGGCATACCTGTCGGGGGAAGCCTCGAATTTACTGATGAAGCTACAATTGGAAGGGCAGTTATAGGGAGAATAAACTTATAATATGGGTGACTGGTTTAAGGACTGGTTTGCTTCGGATGAATATACTGAGGTGTATCGTCACAGGGATAATGAAGATGCGAAAAATCTCTTCGAACTGATTCTTACAAATGTTCCTGTTCATCCGGGCAGTACAGTATTTGATATAGCGTGCGGAGCCGGGCGGCATTCTTTGCTTTTTGCTGTCAGGCATTGTAAGGTTACAGGATTTGATTTGAGTCTGAATCTTTTAAGGACTGCCAAAAGGCAGGCGGATGCTTCAGGACTTAAGCTGAATTTATTTAATGCGGATTTAAGAAGCTTATGCGTGAAAGGAAAATTCGATATAATTGTTAATCTTTTTACAAGTTTTGGTTATTTTGAGTCCGATGAAGATAATTTTCTTTTGTTCAGAAATGCTGGCAGGCTTCTAAACAATGGCGGTTACTTTATTTTTGATTTTTTTAATGAAGTTCATCTTAGGAATGCTCTGGTTCCTGTTTCATCCGAAAGAATTGCCGGTAAGGAAGTTATTCAAAAGCGCCGGATAGTCAATGACCGGATAAATAAAGAGATTATCATTAAAGATGGTGAAACAGAGAGGACTTATTTTGAGTCTGTCAGGCTGTATAATCATAATCAGATTATTTTGCAGTTTGAAAAAGAAGGTTTCTTTATTCAAAAAATATTTGGTGATTACGATGGGAAAGAATTTAACAGCGGGTTATCTCCAAGGATTATTATCATAGCGCGAAGATGAAAAGTATTTTTGTCATTCTTCTGTTGTCTTTTACTATAATTTCATGTGATATACTTTCGACACGTGAACCTGAGACTCCGCAACATTCGCGGGCGAATTACGTTCCATCGACTACGCCGGAAGCATTGATACAGAATCTTGTAAATTCCTTTAAGGACAGGATTCCGGAGAACTATGCATCCTGTTTTTCAGCGAACAAATTTCAGTTTTCCCCGTCTGCGGAATCGGCTTCCATGTTTATGTTTTTGCTTAGCTGGGATTTGCAGAGTGAGAAACAATACTTTAATAATCTTATAAACACAGCGATGCAGAATTCACAGATTATACTTAATTTTTCATCCGAAGAAAAAAATCTTTATGGTGATAGTGTTTCATATACGGCTGTTTACTCTTTAAGCGTACCTTTTACAGATGATCAAAAGCCAAAGTTTTATCAGGGGAATGTTCATTATACTTTTTCAAAGGAAAACAATAACTGGGTAATCTCATACTGGGCTGATATTAAGGATGAAAAATATCCGTGCTGGAGCGAACTGAAAGGGAGATTAAATTAAATTATTATTAATATATGGTTTCTGCATTTTACTTTTTGCCGGCTGTAAGAATCCTTTTGCTCCGGCACTGGATGAAAGTCCTGGGTCGGTTTCATCTGTGGCTATTTCCGATTTAACTAATGTTGAGGGTATTTTTAAGAATCTGCAATATGCTTATACCTTTAAAGATACAACTATCTATGGCAAACTTATTGGTGGAAATTACAGTTTTAGTTTTAGAGATTACGACATGGGTTTCGATATTACGTGGGGTCGTGATGAGGAGATGAAGGTAACGCTTGGGATGTTTCAGAATTCGCAGAGACTTGACCTTATCTGGAACAATATACTGCTTATCTCGAATGATTCTGCCAATATTGTCAGGAGTTTTAACCTTACTATTACTTTTAATCCTACTGATATTATTCGTATTGACGGGAAAGTTAATCTTAAACTGGCAAAGAATTCTCTGAACAAGTGGGAAATTATCCGTTGGACAGATGAATCTAATTATTAGTACTTCTATTGTAATATAAAACCTCCAAAAGTATTTCTTTTTATGAAAGATAAATTATTCATTGAAGTTCTGCCTTAATGTTGCTATACTAGCAACCGTTATAAAATTAATTTTTAATTTCGATTAATCTTAATGGAGTATCAGAACATGCGTTCATGTGATAATATAAGTTAAATTTATTCTGTAAATACATGTCTGACTTTTAAGTTTTACACCAAGTAGTTTGCCGGTAATGACCAAATTTATTATTAAGGAAGTTTTTCAATATATTAAAAGTGCGAAAGTTTCTTTCCTGCTGTCGCTTTTATCTACCTGCCTGTCTGTAGTGCTTGTAACGACCTCTTATATTTTATTGACATTATCCTCGAACTTTGAAAACTCGATAAAAGAGAAACTCACGTTTAATTTATTTATAAGTGAGAACTTTGCCGGGGATGACACTATCGTGTTAAAAGAGAAATTATCCGGGCTTAGCTTTGTAAAAACGATAAATTACTTGGACAAAGAAGCTGCTGCTCAGTCCTTTATTAAGGAGACGGGTGAAGATTTCAGGAAAGTTATTGATTATAATCCTTTGCCTGCCTCGGTTGAGGTAAAATTAAAGCCGGAATATGTCAGTAGCATTAATATTGAGCAGATAACAAAACAATTTAAGTCAATTGAGGGTGTAGATGAAGTAGTTTTCCAGAGCGAAGCAGTATATAAGATTCTGTCAATTATTTCCTCTGTCAGAATTTATGTTTTGGCAGTGGCGGTTTTCCTTATTTTGCTTTCGGTATATATAGTTTTTTCGACCAACCGGCTTATTATCAATTCCAAATTAATCGAACTTGAGACAATGAAGCTGGTTGGAGCCAGATTATCAACCATTAAACTGCCAATTATACTGAATGGATTTATAATCGGGATTACCTCATCGTTTATTTCATTTTTGCTGATGAAACTGCTCACACAATTATTAAAGGACAATTATTTAACTGAAAGTATAGTATATGTTAACAATTTTTCTTTGTATGTATTAGTAGTTATACTTCTGAGCGGTCCGTTAATTGGATTATCAGGAGGAATATTTTCGGTCAGGAAAATTACCCTGAGAATATTTTGATATATATACCTGAATTATGTACATTTACACTCAAATTTCACAGTTTTAAAATTAATTAAAAGGAAGTTATACTAAATGATGAAAAATCTGTTGTCAGAGATTATTCTTTTTTCATTTCTCTTTTCCTCTCTCTTATTGGCCCAGCAGGGCAACGTAAAAATCGGAACAGAACTCGGACAGTATAGACAGACGCAAGGCGCGTATTATGATTACTCAGATCCTGAGGCTGTAAATATCAAAGTATCAGTTTGGGGATTCGTGAAGTTTCCCGGTTATTATCTTGTACCAGGTTATACAACCACTAAAGAACTTTTATCATTATCCGGTGGACCAACAGATGCCGCAAAATTAGAAGATTTAAGACTATACAGAGTTCTTGAGGATTCTACGCAACTCCTGTTTAAGTTTGATTATAATGATCTTCTCTGGGGTGAAAGTTTAAAAACTAATAAAGAGAAAATTCCAAACCTTGCAGTCGGGGATGTTCTTTTAGTACCTGGCGAACCAAGATTATACTTCAGAGAGACATTATCAATTGTTTTGTCAGTTGTCTCTACTCTGATTTCTGTCGTTTTATTAATTAATACTGTTAAGAAATAAGGGTAATGTTAGTGGAAAATTCAAAATTTGTACAAAGGGAGCAGGAAACAAATTCGCTTAAGGATTATATAAATTTAATCAGAAACAATCTTGTTCCAATACTTATAATTAGTTTTACCGGTTTGATTGTGTCTATTGCTTATGCAATTAATGCTCCGGATATTTATAAATCAAGTACTGTACTAAAAGTATCAAAACCGGGAGGAAGCATTCTCAATTCTCCGCTGATGCCGGAGATACAGGATTTTGGAAGCGACAGGTTTGTTGCGAATGAAATTGAGATACTCAAAAGTCTGACGGTAAGAGAAAAAGTCGCAAAAGCGCTGATTGAAGATTATAATAAAGCTAATAATAAAAACCTGTTTTCTATTATTACTAACAAGGAATCAAGCTTTGAAGCGAAATCCAGTTCTCCGGTTAAATCTGTAACTTCTATTGCCTCGATGCTTTTTAAGACAATGGTAATTGAACAGAAGAGAGGTCTTGACATAGTCGAAATTTCAGTTGAATCGCCGTCTGCATACGAAGCTGCTTTAATAGCAAATGAATATGCTGCTTCTTATAAGAATAAAAATCTTGAAATCAGCAGACAGCAGCTTACAACCGTAAAAGCGTTTCTTGAAGGACAAAGAGAAGAAAAACTCATTGAACTCCACACAACTGAAGAAAACTTAAAAAACTACCAGGAATTCAGCGGAATTGTTTCGCTTGATGATCAGGCAAAGGCTCTGATTGATAAACTAAGTAAATTTGACGCTGATAAAAACGTGGCAAATATCGAGCTTATGGTTTCAAATAAAAGTCTTTCCCTGTATAAGGAAGAATTAGAGAAGCAGGATCCAAGACTTGCCGACTATCTCGAAAGTTTTGTTGCCGAGCCATATCTTAAGACTATTCAGGAGCAGATAGCAAAGCTGGAAATTCAGAAAACAATAGCGATGACTGATAAGGAAGCGGCAAACAATAGAAACCTGTTAACTGAATATGATTCGAAGATTAAATCCCTTAAAGTTAACGTGGAGCAGAAAAAGTCTGTTTATAAGGCGGGAATTCTAGCTTCAAGCCCGGAACAGGTTAAGCTTCTTTCTCAGAAGATAATCGAAGAAGAGATTAAAAATCAGGCAGCAAGAGCGACTGCGCAGGAACTTGAAATGATTGTAAAAGGTTATGAAAGAACATTCAATGCTCTTCCTACGTCAATAATTGAATATGCAAGAAAAGAAAGAGCAAGAGCGGCGGTTGAAAAGCTATATCTTCTTGTCGAACAGAAATATCAGGAAGCTCAGATTAATGAACAGTCTCAGCCAGGGAATGTACTTATAGTAGATACAGCGCGCATTTCTGAAAAACCATCCAAACCAAACAGGAATTTAATTGTTATTATCGGTCTGGTTCTCGGCCTCGGTATGGGTTTTGGTTTCGCTTTCATGAAGAATTATTTTGATAATACTATTAAAACCCCGGAGGATATTGAGAGGAAAAATATCAATGTTCTTGCCTGGATACCGCAGATTGAAGGACTGGGAGTTAACGGTAATAAAGACTTTGAATTTATCGTGGCAAAAAAGCCTGATGCAATACCGAGCGAGGCTTTCAGAGCTTTAAGAACAAGAGTCCAGTTTGCTAAATTAGAGAAGGATGCTATTCGCGTATTGCTTGTAACATCATCAGCTCCGCAGGAAGGCAAGACGACAGTTTCAGTTAATCTTGGTGGCAGTTTTGCTCAGGCTGGTAAGAAGACTATTATAGTGGACTGCGATTTAAGAAAGCCGAGACTGCATTCAGTATTTAATGTTGCCAGGTATCCTGGTTTTACAGATTATATATTTGGACAGGCAACCTTTGAAGAAATCATAAGAAAATCTGAGATGCCTAATCTTCACTGTATTACTGCGGGAACAATCCCTCCAAATCCGTCTGAAATACTTGGTTCGGATCAGTTAATGTTATTTATTCTGAAGCTTAAAGAGATTTATGATGTTATTGTTATTGACTCTCCGCCAATTATAGCGGTAACCGATTCTGAAATTCTTTCAAGACTTGTCGATGCGTGTATGCTTGTTGTTTCCGCTAATACAACTGAAGTGGACCTTATGCTTAAATCTGTTGAATTGCTTACACATGAACGAAAGACGTTTATCGGCGTTGTTCTTAATAATTTTAGCTATAAAAGCGGGTATGGCTCTTACTATAAGTATTACTATTATTATAGCAGGCCTAACGAAGATTCGAAGAAAAATAAAAAAGCAATAAGAGTATAATTTTAGTAGCAGGGTATTTCCATTGTCCGGTAATTTTATTATTACCGGGCTTTTTTTATATAAAATACTTTAATCATAAAACTGGAGAAATAAATGTACAAACCAACGGCTGTGGTAACCGGCGGAGCAGGGTTTCTTGGTTCTCACCTGTGCGACAGATTGCTCGCCGAGGGAATGAAAGTACAATGTGTTGATAATCTGATTACCGGGAACCCTGATAATATTGCGCACTTGTTCGGTAATGAGGACTTTACTTTTATTAAGCATGATGTAACTGATTTCATTCATATCGCGGGAAGGGTAGATTATATACTTCACTTTGCTTCTCCCGCCAGCCCTATTGATTATCTTAAGCTGCCGATTCAGACGCTTAAAGTCAGCTCGCTTGGCACACATAAGGCAATTGGTCTTGCAAAGGAAAAGAAAGCCCGCTTTCTAATAGCCTCGACCTCCGAAGTCTATGGCGATCCGCTTATTCATCCGCAGAAGGAGGATTATTGGGGAAATGTTAATCCGATTGGTCCAAGAGGAGTTTATGATGAAGCAAAACGTTTCTCTGAAGCTCTTACTATGGCTTATCACCGTTATCATGGCGTTGATACAAGGATAGTCCGAATATTTAATACTTACGGTCCGAGAATGAGACTTAATGACGGGCGTGCTCTTCCTGCATTTGTTGGACAGGCTTTAAGAGACCAGGACATTACAGTATTCGGCGATGGTTCGCAGACAAGAAGTTTTTGCTTTGTAAGCGACCTTGTCGATGGCATATTAAAACTCTTAATGTCAAACGAAGTTTATCCGGTCAATATTGGCAACCCTTCTGAAATTACAATTAAACAGTTTGCCGAAGAAGTAATAAAACTGACCGGTTCCAATAGTAAAATTATTTACCAGGAACTGCCGGAAGACGATCCGAAAGTCCGCCAGCCAGACATAACCAGGGCTCAGACAATCTTAGGCTGGGAACCGAAAGTTGACAGGGCGGACGGGCTTAAGACTACAATCGATTTCTTCAGAACAAAAGTAGAATAATTAATTGCTGACTCATATTACGCAAAATCCATCCCGTATATGATTCATATATGTGATTCTTATGATTTATATGATATGCAGTCAGCATGAAATGAATCATAGTCCCGATATTTTTACATAACATGAATTCATCACTCATGTTATGTAAAATTTATGTATATGTGTTATTGATTTTCAAATTCCCTGGATATAGCAATAGCCGCAATTGTTCCGTCTGAGACGGCAGTTGTAATCTGCCTGAATTGCTTGCTGATAACATCACCAATAGCAAAGACATCATCAAGACTGGTTTTCATCAATGAATTAACCTTAAGGTATCCCCACTGATCAATTTCAAGCGAACTTTTAAACTCGCTAAGATTTGGTATCATACCCGCGAAAATAAAAACACCATCGCACTTAATCGACTTTAGTTCTTTTGTCTTCAGGTCTTCGATAATTACTTCATCAACCGATGCGCCGTTCTTCTTAAATTCTCTTGGCTCATGTTCAAGGATAAATTCTATCTTTGGATTTGCAAAGGCTTTTTCCTGGGCAAGTTTATTTGCCTGAAGCTTGTCAAACTGGTGAACAACAGTAACTTTAGATGCAAACTTAGTAATGAATAATGATTCCTCGATTGCAGAGTTTCCGCCGCCAATTACAACTACATGCTTACCCTCGTAAAACTTAGCATCGCAGGTAGCGCAGTAAGAAACGCCACGCCCGCGGTATTCCTTCTCTCCTTTGACATTAAGACTCCTTGGAGATGAACCTGTGGCAATAATAATTTTCTTTGCATGAATTGTTTCTACTTCATCTATGATTACATATTTATCGATGAGATTTACTTCCGAAATATCTACGGCAGAGCGGAAATTCACCCCTGCGCCTTTCGCCTGTTCAGCCATGTAGTGCATAAGCATATAACCGGATACCGGTTCCGCAAAACCGGGATAGTTAGAGACCTGATGAGTAACTTTAACCTGTCCGCCGGAAAGCTCTTTATCGACAATAATAGTATTGAGTTTTGCCTGTGCCGTGTAAATTGATGCCGCGAGACCGGCAGGACCGCCACCCAGAATAAGAACATCGCATGTAGTCCGGCTCGTTGGTATCTGACTTTTAATTTCCGCGGCGCGTTCATTTGGCAGAAGAAGTTCAAGGTTCTTTACAATATCGGATCTCTTTATTCCGCCCGATAGAATATCTCCGATAAGTTTGCCTTCATCATAGAAAAGTAACGTTGGAGATGAGCTTACGCCAAGCTTCTGTGCAAGCTCGCGGTTATCCTGGCGGAAAATTTTCGTAAACTTTATATCATGACCATAGACTTCTGCAAGTGATTCATATTTACTTGCCAAAGCTTCGCAGGGAGGACATTCCGTTGAATAAAAATCAACTACAACCTTCCCTTGCTTAATAACTTCTTCGTAATCAGCGCCATTAATATAGCTAATAATTTCAGATGACATTTATTCTAACTCCTTTTTAAAGTAATGTGATATTCCCATAGATAATAAATCCTTAATTGGCCGGCAGTCAGGCGCATCGAGCTTGCCGGCGCGGTTAAATGCGACAGCCGCACAGCCACCTCCGCACGCAAGCTGAAAACTACATTCGTGGCATTCGCTTATTGATGTAACATCCCTGTTTTCCCACTGTGCGATAATTTTATTACGCTTAGTTATTTCAGGATAAAATGTGCCAAGCGAAGACCCCTGTTTGCCGACTGTTGCCGTGCATGAATATATATTTCCGCTATAATCAAAAGCCCATTCGGTCTTACAGCCTGTGCATGAGTCAAATAATGGCTGAGGAAGTTCCCCGTTTTCAAACAGGAAGCGTGCAATTGAAAACGCCGGCTTATGAAATTCGATTATGTAAGGATGCTTTTTAATTTCATTATATATTGACTCATAGAACTCAAGCCTTGAAAAAAGTCGGCTGTTGCCGGACTGACAGTAATGGAGTTCATAGTTACGCCCGAGCTGGGTTTTAAATAACGGGTTTTTAGTCCATCCCTTTTCAATTGCAAACTTTGCAAGCCCGCTTAGCGATGAAATATTTTCTTTATCGATAACCACTCTTAGATTGACGCTGATATTGTTGTTCAACGTACTGTCAATGCCCCGCACGATTTTATCGAAAGTAGCTCCGCCTCCCGTCAGCGGTCTTCTTTCATCATGAGTTGCACCCACTCCGTCCAGCGTAACTTGTATTTCTCTTATCCTGCCTGTCTTTAGCAAAGGCACATATTCTTCCAGATTGTAGCCATTGGTAACTATGGCAATATCTGTCGAAGCCTCGTGAGCCTTTTCTAATATATTCTGAATAGTCTCTCTTGCTCCTGAAGAGGGTAAGAGCGGCTCACCGCCAAAAATAGTAATATACTTTCGTCTGCCCTTAAATTCTTTATCTATATAACTGAAAAATGCGTCAGTAACATCCTGAGAAAGCCCGTGCTTCTCATTTTCATAACCTGTCTGATAACAATAACTGCATGAGAAGTTACAGGCATACCAGGGAACGAAGAACAACTGAATTTCATCCGTTTCCCTTTGCTCAACAAAGTCAAGATATTTTTTAATATAAAGCTTCTTCTCTTCAGACTCATCGGACAGGTAGCCTTTCCCGATATATTCATCCGCCTCAGCATATTGTCCATTTAATATCTCTTTGGCTTTTTCAGCTTCGAGTATATCGGCATTACCTGTAAGCAGGTTTACTATGTAGTAATTATCAGAGTCCTTTATGCCGGAAAAGATATTATGTTTTGAAAACTTCATATTCATTTTGTTTATTATAAATTCTTAAAGGTATGATGCTCAGGTAAATAAAAGGTTTCAGTTCCGCGTAAAATAAATAAAGCCACGGAGGCCTGAACCTCCGCGGCTTTTTGATAACAGGGACAAAAGAAATTAATCGTGGCAACCCGCTGCGATTTTAGATACCTTTGCACAACACTGAGCTATTTTGGCATCGTTTTTCTTTTCTTTTTTAATGAGTGATTTCATCGTTTTCTCCTTTTGGTTTATGGTTATCCTTTGCAACAGCAGCAGGATGGTTTTTCTCCCACTATTGTAAAACTGCATACTTCAATTTTACCTTTTGCGTATGGTTTACTTTCTTCAATTATTTTAATTTCCTTAAAGCCTGACTTGGACAGTACGTCCATATAAACTTCTTTAGTAACGGCACCTGCCCAGCATTCTGCAACCGCTACCGGGTCGTTTCTAAATTCATCAGGCACTTCGCCAACTGAAAAAATATCACTTACAACGAAGCGGCCTCCTTTCTTCAGTATTCTGAAAACTTCATCCCATACGGCTTGTTTATCGGAGGCATGATTGATTGTACAGTTTGAAATTATAAGGTCTGCAATATTACTTTCAAGTCCGATATTTTCAAGCCCGCTCTTAATAAACTTAACATTAGTTATTCCAAACTTCTCAGCACCGGCTCTTGCTTTTTCGAGCATACCGTCTGAGACATCTATGCCGTAAACAAAGCCGGCATCTCCGACAATCTGAGCCATGCGGATAACATCGTTACCGCGGCCGCTTCCAAGGTCAACGCATACCTCGCCCGGCTTTGGTTCACTGTAATTTAAGGCTCCGCCGCATGAAAGACAGCATGTATCTTCTGCAAGTTCTGTGTATCTTTTATTAATTTCAATTGTATTCATTTATTTCCTCTCTGTTGTTATTCTAATTTTATTAACATCCGCCTGTTACTCTCTTAAGAGATTTCTTTACAGTTCCGGTATTCTTGTTTTGTGCAATAAGTTCAGGAATTGCTTTCGCAGCCTCTGCCCTGAAACGATTTGTGTCCGTATTTAGTCTGTTGTCAGATGTTTTGCTTATACTGTTATTAATTATAAGATTTTTGAACTCATTCAGGCCACCCTGAAGCATTCTTATATTATTAAATCCAATTTTGCCCGCTATAAAAGCAAACTTTTTCTCCGTTACTTCATCGTTTGCCACAAAGATGTATATTTTATGACGATAGGATAAAATTTTTGACGGCTCTTTCTCAAACAGATTATCGACAGTAAAAGAAACAGATTTTGGAAGACTAAATTTCTCAAATTCTTTCAATGGTCTGAAATCTATTATCTGAAGCTTGTCGTCTTTATCCATTATTCTAAAAGCAAGTTCATCGCTTGTTATTTTCTTAACTTCAAAACTGTTAATTATACCTGCATCTTCTGATTTGGCGATTAAATCCGGTTTCCTTTCGGGTAAAAGAAAAGCTGATAAAGCGATAACAATTCCAGCAGCCGCAAGACTTATATAATAAGGAGTAAATCTGAATACCGGCTTTGAAATTTTATTGACTTTATTTTCAATGACAGACGTTATCCAAAAAGCGCCAACGGCTGTGAGAGTAAGCAGGAATGCAAAGAGAGATTGCGACATATTAAGCGTCTGAAAAATCCTGACATTGCCCCAGTTTTCAGCCTTGTAGAGTCCTTCAAAAAGCGGGTAGCCTTCTGCAAATATGAGAACTCCGAAGAGCGAGCCAACAATAAAAAGCATTGCATCTATTTTGCCAATTGCCGCAGCACATATACTTGTGCCGGGGCAGAATCCTCCCACTACAAAGCCAAGTCCCATTATAAGTCCGCCCACAATAGCCGACCATAAAAATGTAGGATTGATATAGGTAAGATTAATATCAAGCAGACCAAAATGGTCAAAGGCAATTACTCCGGTCATAGCCACAATACCGGCAGTAAAGAACACTCGTAAGACTGTAAAGTCATATCCGTAAAACAAACCGACAAGCTTCTTAGACGTTGAAAAACCAGCCTGTTCCAGAATCACTCCGAACAGGATTCCGATAAACAAACCGGCTATCAGGTTTAGATCATTTCCAATAATATCAGGCGCTAATGGTCCCATATTAAAATCTCCTGTTTAAATCCAAAGTTTTCTAAAAAAATAAGCGAACGCATAAGCTCCGCCGAAAATACATATCATCGTTAATATTCCGCCTGTCGAGAGAACGGCCATACCGCTTAAAGCCGCGCCGCTTGTGCATCCGCGCCCGAGCTGCGCTCCGAATGAAAAGATTGCTCCGCCTGTAAGCGAGGCAATGATCCTGGATCTTGAATTTATCTTCGGGCTGTGTTCGAGCGTAAAGTTAAGACGCTGTGATATCAGTCCTGATAAAAAAGCTCCAATTACAACTCCGATTACTTCAAACACCAGCCAGCTCTTTAGCGGGTTTCCGCTATGCTCGCCGGAATATTCCTTATAAAACTTTGCAGTTTCAGTATGCACAGGAGCCGCTTTCTCTACAGCCGCAACTGTAAAACTCTTTAACGCGCCACTCGCGCCAAGTCCGCGGCCTGTAATGAATATTGTTGCCAGCAACAGAAGTCCAAGAAAAAAACCGGCAAGGTAAGGGTTCATATATTTTGTCGTTTCCATCTTCAAACCTGTTTTATTTTTTGTGTTGAAATCTTTTTATCTTTAACTGAATGGCTTTCATCGTCAAGTTCTTCATATCCGGTCAGCATTGCCTCAAGGTTTGACGTGGCACTCTCACCCGTTGTAATGAGGTACAAATGAGCAATTATAAAGGTAGCCAGAAGAAACGCGCCAGCCGTATGCATGTAAGCGACCAGTTCAAGAGACTGAATATTCAGAGATTCAATACCATGATGCTGAGGATAACGGTAAAACATATAAAGTAATCCTGAACTTACTATTACCGGAACGATAAGCATCTTAAGCCCGAAATAAACAAGCTTCTGTAATGGGTTAAGCTTGCTTAATACTGTTTTTTTAGTTGGATGCGGAGCATTTTTGAATATCCCGAATATATAATAATCCAACTGAGCTTTTATGTTCTCAGTCGTGGGAATATACTGCCGCCATTCGCCTGTGGTTAAATGCCAGAATATGGCAAAGATAATCAGCACAATAAAACTATAAGCGACAAAGTTATGATACTTAACCGCTTCCTGAAAACCGAAGAATGTAAAAGTGCCATGTATCTCGAAGCCGGTTAAAGCAAGCATGAATATTAAAACAGCCTGCATCCAGTGCCAGAATCTTTCAAATGCTTTATATATTATTACTTTCTTTGTCATTTTGTTCCTCTCCTTTTAAGCTTGTAGGAAGAATAAAGTCTTACAACACCATGTACAATAACTCCGATAAGAGTAAGCCAGATTAGTGCGCGCCCTGCGAATTCAATTACTTTCGAATAATCTCTTCCCGGCATATAGAAATCCGTAAGCCCCGCAAGCCGGCCATTCTCCCGTGTGTGGCATTCATTACACTTTACAGCATTCTCTTTAGTTGATACCATGTGATTAACCGGCCAGTTCATTTCAGTCTGAATAAATGATACTTTTCCGCTAAACGGCAGATTAACGTCCTTCATGCCCGCCTTCGATGCCTTAACCCAGTCAAAATCTTTCCAGAAAGCGCCTTCGCCCTGTACGCTGGCATATAACTTAGGCTGAATGAGTATCTTATTTACAGGATCGAAAGGCTGTTTTGAACGATGAACCTTTAGCGGAATAATTTTAGACTCCGCATCATTATACGAACCGTAAAGCGGGTTCATAATTAAAGGCTTTGACGTGTCTTCTACCTTATCGCCTAAAAGATAATGCGATGCCCTGCCGTTGAACCAGGCATACTCTGGTTTGATATTCTTTCCCCATTCAAACGCTCCTTTGATTGACAAATAAAGATGATTTCCGTCCTTATCGTCTTCTTCATAAGGTTTACCGTTCCTTAATTTACCTGCGGCTGACCAGTCCCATTTAAGTTTAGTTGCATTTACTTTGGCATAAGTTGATATATGGCATGTCTGACAGGCAACCTTAATCGTATGTTCATTTAATATTTCGCTTTCATGCGGAGTGTCCGTATGGCACTGTTCGCATGTAACGCGATTATGATCCATAGAGGATAAGGAATAAAGCTTGCCTGCGATGTTATGCTTTTCTGTAATATGACAGTCAACACACTGAAGATTGGACGCATCGGTTCCCATGTGAACGTCAATATCCTTTGCAGGTTCGAACATCGACTTTTCGAGGTCTCCATGCTTAACATTATTTCCGCCGCCGCCAAAAAAATGACACACGCCACAGTTTGAACGCTTAGGACGGCCTACGTGCCCGGCAATATAATTAAGATCAAGCTTCGGGTCAGGGGCACCTCCCATTTCCGATGCTTTTGCATAAGTTTCTGAATTATCATGACATATTAAACAGTCAATATTTTTCCAGTCAGCCGGATCAAATTCTTTTCCCTTCATTCCAAATCCCACATGGCACTTTGCACAGCTCTGTTCGTTGCCCTGAACTCCAATACAGAAGTTATTAAGGGCATTCTTCTTGCCGATATAAACAATTCCCTTCCCTTCTACGTATTCCTTCCGTTCCCAGCTCCAATGATTCGAGTGCATAACTTCGGTATGACGCTGATTATGACAACTGACACATGCCTCCGTAATTTCCTGAGGCGAGTTAACTTTCTTCTTCAATATGGCAAACTGTGAATGATCTACTGATGCAGTATGCTTCCGGGAATATTTTTCCTTTAGCTTCATCAGCCCGCCCGGTTCTGTATCCCTCCTGACCAGAGTACTAAAGACAACCAGCGCTGCCAGTCCAAGTACTGATAAGAGGATTATAATTTTTCTCATTTTTCTATTACTCCGGTTAATTAACGCAAAATTCTTAACTATATTTTACTTTACAGACTAAAACTTATTTTTCATTTACCCAGTTTCGGAACAGTCCGACCAGTATATCCAGCGAAGAATATATTTTCTCATACTCCTCCGGTGGAACATTCTCAAGTATCTTCCTGTGTAAATCTATATAGCTGTTGTGTAAATTCATTATGAAAGGGCTGCATTTAGGAGCGATTGAAACAATGATGTTCCTTTTATCAGCCGTATCGGCTGTGCGTGTAATAAGGTTTTTCTTCTCGAGCGATGCAAGTATCTGAGTGATCCTTCCGGGCGAAAGGTTCAGCATTGAGCAAAGTTCTTTAATCGTCAGAGTATCGGAAAAAGCAAAAAGCTTTAGTAGCTTAACTTCGGCAGTAGATAAATTGAAACTTGAGGCGAAGAAATCTTCTTTTATATTGCAGTTCCGGGTCAGTTCGCAGATAAGTTCGGCAAAAGCCTGCGCTTTTTGGTAATTTGAGTCCATCCTTTCCTGGGATATTATTATTTTATGCCCTAAAATAATATATCTCTGCCTCTTACGCAATAGAAGCGGAAAACTTTGTCTGCATTAATTTTATTTTAATTGGTTCAATGCAAAATCCGGAGCCTGTGTTTACCGGCTAACCTTTTTATCGTTAAGATATATCTTATACCAGCTCAGGTCGGAACACAGCTCTGTCAGGTTATTTAACGATTCCGAAGTCATAGCCATATACTTCTCCTCAAATATTTGCCTGATGAATTTACCGCCGTCTGAAGTAATTTCATTGATACCTGATTTAAGTTTGTTCAGATTTTCCATGTACTCATTTATGTATCCGGCTAATACAGTATCGTCTATCAGACTTTCGCCCCGCCGGATTATTGACAGCAGTCCTGTAAGAAACTTAGCGGAGAAGGAAGCCGTGGCAATAAGCTCAGGTTTTTTGGATTTAATGGAGATTTCAAGCAGGCGGCTGAGGTCTTCTTTTCTTTTTAGCTTCCCTCCGGAGAGTTCATCTACTTCTTTTATAATCGTCTGAATATCAGTTTCGGTATTTTCTTCCGGCATAGAACATCTGGATTAGTTATTCCTAAAAAACAGCCCGGACAGGTCTCCGGGCCTGCCGTTTACATCTTAATTCCTATTCCGATACCATCTCCAATTGGCAGAATGGACGAATTAAGTCCCGGATATGCGATGAACCTTTCATTAAACCGTCTGATATGCTCGGTTGATGTCTGATACTTTTTAGGGACTATTTTTGCCGCTGTATAGCCCTGCCATAAAAGATTATCGACAAACAAAATTCCATTTTTCTTCAGAGCGTCAATTGATAGTTCAAGAAGGTCCTCATAATCCTCTTTATCGGCATCGAGGAATATAATATCAAATTTTTTATTTAATTCAGGTAACTCTTCAACAGCATCGCCATGAATAAGTTTAATTTTATCCTGCATTCCGGCCTTTTCAATATTAGCTGCTGCTATCGGGATATTATCCGAACTGATTTCAATCGTATAAAGCTTTGCTTTCTTTTTTAATACCCTTGCGATTCTTATAGAGGAATAAGCAATCGCCGTTCCTATTTCAAGCACCCGCTTAGGCTCCTTTATTAAAATAAGCTGCTCTAAAAATTCTGCCGACTTCCAGTTAAGTATCGGCACCTTATGTTCGGTGGCATATTTCTCCATTTCTTCCAGCAACGGATCATTTCCGTCTCTCATACTTTCAAGATATTCAGTCTGAACTGGCATTAGTATAGGTTCCATATAATTAAATCCTTATTGTGTTTGATTCTTGTTAAAATAGTCTAAAATAAATACAAAGTCCAGAGGCGTTATAATTTTGACTCTGAATATACATTGAAGGGGCAGGCAGAATCTGTTTATAACCAAAGTAATTGATATAAACAAAATATTTAGAAGAAAAACCAGCATTGTTGGAATATGAGATTTGCGGAGTACTGATAAACCTGTATTTCACTATATCAATTTTGCCGCCCTGACTCATATAGCTATGCCTGTAAAATGAATCTGGTGGATATAGGGTATATAATCAAGAGCGATAAAGTCTTTTTCGAAGCAGAATTGCGGGTCAAATACTATATAGTTATCAATACCATAACATATAATAATGGAAGACATATCATACTCCTGTTGCCATGTCAGTTTTTCTTTTGTTATTACCATTATGTCAAAATCAGCGTCCTGTTTTCCTGATGTTACTCTTGAACCATAGCAGTAAACAGAGACAACCAAATCGTTATATTTATCGATTAGCAGGCTCTTAACTTTCTTTATGATCAAATTATCTTTTTTTGTCATCCCGGACATATTCATTCTCCTTATATCGGGAAATATACAAAAATCCCTTAAATTATTGTAATAATTTATATATGATGACCAGCGTGAAATTTTTTTTCGGAATGTCTGTTCATTTACAACCCGCTAACGGATAATCTTTCCTATCCTGCCCGGACGCAATGTAGCAAACCGGTCTATAATATTATTATAAGAAGGATCCCATGACCAATAGACAATAAAACCCTTGCCAATAATTTTATCTCCCGACACAAATCCCCAAAAGCGGCTGTCAAAACTATCATCTCTGTTATCCCCCATCATAAAGTAGTAATCCTTTTTCAGCTTATAAGATTTTGTCACCCTGCCGCTGATAGTAATTTCGTGCCCTGTAACTTTTACTGCCGCGTCATTAAGTTCACGGTTAATAATCACCCGCCATTGTTCTATATTATTCAGGTCGAGATGTAACGAATCTCCTTTCTTTGGAATAACCAGCGGACCATAATTATCTTTATTCCAATGTGTTCCTTTAGGGAAAATACGCGTGTCCTCCCGTTCTGGTGGCTGAACATAATGGTTTTTATATTGTATTGTCTGCGGGCAGGGAGATTCGCGGCCATTTATATAAACCTTTTTATTTACGATTGAAACAGTATCACCCGGTAAAGCTGTAAGCCGCTTAATATAAATTACCGGCTCATTTGGTTTAATCTCATCGCGTGCGCCGGGATATTCAAATACAACTACATCGCCCCTTTCAGGCTGGCGCACGGCGGGAATTGTAAAATAAGGTATTTTTATATTAGTGAAAGGAATTGCCCGGGGTGAGGATGAACCATAGATGAATTTATTAACCAGCAGGAAATCGCCAACTAAAAGGGTATTCTCCATTGAGCCGGTTGGTATCTTATATGCTTCAAACACGAAGATTTTTATAATTAGAGCGAACAGCAAAGCGGTAAGCGGAGCTATGATAAAATCCCGCAGTTTTAAGAGCCGGCTTTTATATTTTTCAAAGTAATTTTGGGATTGAAGATATTTAAGGCTCCTGATTCTTTCTGATAAGGACAAAGAATAAACTCCATTAAAATTTATAAGCCGGATAATCCTTTTGGTATTCCGCAGACAACTGGGTAATATTCCACGGCTGATATTGAATCAAAAAATCAGCCTGTTAGTATCTCAGCGCATTACTGCGTCTTTCCCGCGCCCTTCTCAATCCTTAACTGCCCACTCTCAATTATTCAATCCTGATTAATGCAGGAGTTTTGCCACTCTGTTAAGTCTGACCGAGCCGAGAAGATCAAAAATCCGGGTAAAAGGAAACTCAGGGTTCCATGACCAGTAAATAATCTCTGCCCGACCCACGATTTTATCCCTTGGAACGAAACCCCAGAAACGACTGTCGAGACTATTATCGCGGTTATCGCCCATCATAAAATAATAATTTTTTGTAAGAGTATAGCTCTCAACGGGTTTTCCGTCAATCACTACCTGCAAACCGGAAGTCGTTACTACGCGTCTGCCGAACTCGCGGTCAATGATTGTTCTCCACTGGTCATAATTACGGGCATTAAGCTTAATAATACTGCCTTTTTTGGGGACTACGACAGGACCGTAGTTATCCCGGTTCCAGGGTGCACCGTTGGGGAATACATCGCGCTCGGCTAGTCCCGCCTGCCTGATTTCCGGATCAACATATTGTATACCAGGCGGACGCCAGAACTCTTTGTTATTTACATAGAGTACTTTATTAATAATTTGAATAGTATCACCTGGTAAACCGACAAGCCTCTTAACATAGCTCATAAGTTCAGCCGGCTGAAGGTCGTCTGTGTAGCCGGGCCACTCAAAGACAACTATATCCCTGGCTTTTGGCTCTTTTAACGATGGCGAAGTTATAAAAGGGAGCGTTATGTTTGTGAATGGAATATTCCGCGGTGTGGATGCACCGTATATTACCTTATTGACCAGCACAAAATCCCCGACCATAATAGTGCTTTCCATTGAGCCGGTCGGTATGCGCGATGACTCCAGCAGAAACGTCTTTATCAATAACGCACCTATAAGGGCAAACAGCAGTGTCTCGACAAAGTTCTTTGCTTTCTGTTTAGGTGTATATACCTGTTGCAGCTCTTCTTCTGTCTTTATGCCGATAAATTTCTTAAAATTCTCTTTAACGTCCAATTAATTTCCTCTCCTTAGTCATCAATTTGCAGTACTGCAAGGAAGGCTTCCTGCGGTATTTCCACATTGCCCACCTGCTTCATTCTTTTTTTGCCTTCCTTTTGTTTTTCAAGAAGTTTCCTTTTACGAGATATATCGCCGCCGTAGCACTTGGCAAGTACGTTTTTCCTTAATGCCTTTACCGTTGAGCGGGATATAATTTTTGTTCCGATTGCCGACTGAATGGCAATCTCGAACATTTGCCTTGGTATTAAGTCCTTTAACTTATCGCAGACCTTTCTGCCCCATTCAAAAGACTTGCTTCGGTGTACAATAATCGAAAGCGCATCAACCTGTTCGGCATTTAATAAAATATCGAGCTTAACGAGATCGCTTTCCCGGTTGCCGATAAATTCATAATCAAAAGAAGCGTAGCCTTTGGAAAACGACTTCAGTTTGTCATAAAAGTCAAAGATAATCTCAGCCAGCGGGAACTCATACTGTAAATCGGCTCTCGTGGGGTCGATATACGATGTATTCTTATATATTCCGCGCTTGTCAGTTGCCAGTTTCATCAGATTACCCACAAATTCACTCGGGCAGACTATCTGTGCCTTAACATACGGTTCCTCGATTTTCTCAATATTACCCATTTCCGGCATATCAGCGGGGTTATCGACTACAAACCTGCCCCCCGTCTTTGTATAAACGATATACTCAACGTTAGGCAGGGTAGTAATTATAGACTGATTAAATTCCCTTTCGAGACGCTCCTGCACAATCTCCATGTGTAGCATACCAAGAAATCCGCATCTGAAACCGAAGCCGAGAGCCGCCGAAGTTTCCGGCGTATATACAATTGCCGAATCATTAAGCTTAAACTTTTCCAGAGCATCGCGAAGATCCTCATATTCTTCGGTATTTGTCGGATAAAGACCGGAATAAACCATCGGCTTAACTTCCTTATAACCGGGCAGCGGATTTTCAGCTCCGCCGCGTGCCAGCGTAATTGTATCGCCCACCTTTGTATCCCGCACGTCCTTTATACCCGAGATAAGGTATCCCACGTTGCCCGCGGTTAATTCTTTTGTTCTGATCTTCTTCAATCCGAGTATGCCGACCTCTTCGGCCTGGAAGTTCTTATCATTCATAAAAAATTTAATCTGATCTTTTTCTTTCAGCGTTCCGTTAAACACTCTGATGTAGGCGATAGCTCCGCGGTAAGCATCGAAGACCGAATCGAAGATAAGAGCCTGAAGCGGAGCCTCAGGGTCTCCTTTTGGAGCAGGTATGCGGTTTACGACAGCTTCAAGGATGTCTTCAATGCCGAGTTTTGATTTCGCGCTTGCCGGTATGATGCTGTTATCCTCACAGCCGAGTAAATCTATAATCTGACCTTTTACTGCATCGACCATAGCACTCGGAAGGTCTATTTTATTAATAACCGGTATAATCTCGAGTCCCGCTTCTATGGCGAGGTAAAGATTACTGATAGTCTGAGCTTCAACGCCCTGAGCGGCATCAACTATCAGCAATGCACCTTCGCAGGCGGCAAGCGAGCGCGACACTTCATACGAAAAATCCACATGACCGGGAGTGTCTATCAAATTAAACGTATATTCCTGTCCGTTACGTGCTTTGTAGTGCATTTGTATAGCGTGGGATTTAATTGTTATGCCCCGCTCCCTCTCAAGGTCCATGTCATCTAAAAGTTGCGCTTTAGATTCCCTTTGTGAGACTGTGCCCGTTGTTTCGAGCAGACAGTCCGCTATGGTGGACTTACCATGGTCAATATGCGCAATTATGCAGAAATTTCGAATTTGTTCCATTATCTTTCAATTATTGAGGTGGAAATATATCAATACGGCAAAGCAATTTCAACGAATAAGTTCATACTGCTTCCATTAGGTTCTCTTATCCGGTCTTTATTACCGGGTACAGTCAGCGCTTAAAGTAACATTATACAATTAGCTTACTTTATGTTAATAAAGGGACGGGAGCAGATTCAGTCTGCCTGGTTTGGCTCATTCCGGATAATTGAGCAGGAATTGTATGGCAATCAGACACTTTTTTGAAAGAAAGGCTGCTATGACCTGTTTGTAATATGGAATGATATTTTAGCTGAGCAGTCAGAATCCGTAAATAGTTTTTATAAGTTCAGTTAAGCCGGCTTCTAAAGATTCATCATAACTCCCACATTTCTTTATACTGTCAATAATCTCCTGCAAAGCATCGTCTATAATTTTTTTTTGTTTATCAGACGGTAAAATAGAGAGGATTTTTTTTATATAGTTTGCAGGGTTATTTGCAGACGGATTTATTGTTCGTATTAGTTTATTACAGGTCGGGGAGTTAAAAAATAAAAGCAGATAATAAGTCAAAGATTTATCGAGAGGAAATATTTCTACAATAGATTGATCAAAGAGCTTGTTTTCAATTAAAGAAGCTGTAATACTGGAAGAACTTACCATTGGTACTCCGATACCATATTTGAAATAATACAGGGGATTTTGAAACCTTGCTTTTTTGTTTGTTTTATAATGAGTAACCGTGGCTTTACTCCAGTCCATAAACCAGCTTTCCTGTTTTATATATTTCGCATTACCTCCTTTAACTATTGGCAGAAAACATTTTTTACCGGTTATTCCATCAAGAATATCGGGAATATTTTGATAATCTCTGTTTACTAAATTTATATCAACCAAATCATAGTTTTTTCCGTTTTTCAATTCAGGACTGTTTACCCGCAAAAATGTTTTATCATTTCCCGAATAAAATCCTGTAACACAGTCTGCAATATCACCAATCTTTATTTTAGAACTATTTATAGCTTTCGTGATTTCTGTATTGTCTGTAATTTAAGAAAGCATGATCAGGATTTGCCAGTATTTCGTTTTGTGTAAATGAGTATATTCTCAGGTTTGCTTCTATAATATTAGAAAGTTGTTCCACATCAGAAAATGAGTTTATTACTTTAAACCGGTGGTTCAGACAATCAGTTTTTTTATTAGTTTTCTGAAGTGTGATGATTGAAAGATTTGCATATCCAAAATTGACACCCGGGAAAAACGAAGACGGGAACAAAAGCAGTTCCAGTATTTTGGTATTCGTCAAAATATGGTTCCGGATTGCCTTGTGCGTATGAAGATTAAGAAATGTATCCGGAATAATAAAAGACAGAATGCCTTCGTCTTTTAATAATTCAATACAACGAAAAAGGAATAAGGCGTAAGTTTCCTTAGTATAAAGATTGGGGTATATCTTTTTAAGAACGGCTCTTTTTGTTAAATCCTGCCAGGCACCATAAGGCGGGTTGGCAATAATCTTATCGTAAATGCCGCCAAAAGCTGAATTAAAAATCAAATCATCATCTGTTAGTGTATCACATTGCCGAATATGAACATTGGTGTAAATGGAAAACTTGTTTAACAAAGTTTGGTATGCAGCATTATTTAATTCACAAATATCAATTTTTGAGAGCTTATTTGCTACTAATAAAGCTTCAACAAAAACACCATCACCACCGCAGGGTTCGAAAATCTTATCCGTGGTTTTCAGCATTAGTTTCTTTACCATATAATCAACTATTGGCATTGATTTAGTATAAAAAGCCTGATATTTTCTTGTTTCCTGCACCATTACCATGTCAGATATTGCAAAAGAGTCTGTTCTTCAAAATAAGCGGTCGTTTCCTGTTTTAAATCAGTTGTCCAGTTTATATTAGTATCAATCCAGTTTTTTAGATCATGACCGGAGTATTCCCTGATTTTCTGATACGCATCGTTACCACAATAAACATCCCAAGTCCCGGATTTCTTTATGATATTGTTATCTTTTAATGTTTTGTCTATATTCATAATTGTTGTACGTAGTTTTCAGGTTTCATTTTGTTGCTTTTGGAATATTAGCTTCCTCTGTCTAAGTCAGGAAATTTGCTGCCTGGATTCTCTCTTCTTTTACTGCCATTTTTTACATGGTAATTATTTTTAATGCTATGAATATACATAGAAAAAGAAAATATAAAAAGCTCGTCCTTAAAATGGAAGAAATAAATTAAAGGCATAATTATACATCCCGATGTTCATTGTTCTGATATGCCTCATCTGGATTTTTTAATAAGTTCTCTAAATATTCAGGCGGGCATCCCCGATACTCCCAAAGACGATGGAATTTTAAGATTCCTAATTATTTTTAAAAATAATTCATTTTCTTTTAAAATCAGGGAACTTTGACCCCCACGGGGTACTTGGAGTTTTCCGATTGACCCGTGACGCTCCCACGGGGTACTTGGAGTTTTCCGATTGACCCGTGACGCTCCCACGGGGTACTTGGAGTTTTCCGATTGACCCGTGACGTTCCCACGGGGTACTTGGAGTTTTCCGATTGACCCGTGACGCTCCCACGGGGTACT